>NZ_JADBUE010000016.1:0-5003 GCF_020245805.1 Microcystis sp. M179S2
AGTATTAATTTTTTCTAGAGCAGCTTCGGTAAATTTTTCTACAGTAGTCTGAAATACCAAAGCAACAATTGTCGCCACTGTTATCGGTTCCATAGATAAAATCGGGGTGATGAGGGTTAACTTATTTATCGGGTTTTGATTTTTTCCCACAATATAGGGATTTTAGAGATTGCTTCAGTGGTAAATTCCTGTACTGCTAAAGTAAACTTGTGGTTAAGGGATCATTCATGATTCAGTCCTCATTTTGGCTTTCATAATTTTATTCTGCCCTATTTTTCTCGATCAGTCATAGTCCATGACACAATCACAGCAATCAGTCTAAACTGTGATTGAAATGATTGAATGAATACTATGATTATATTGTATTCAGCAACCTTTTATCAATAATCAGTCACAGTCCATGACACAATCACAGCAACCACAGTCAAGACGGCATGGGAGAGGAAAGATCCGTGTTATCGTAAAAATGGGGATAGATGGGGGGTTTGGTCTTGCAAAATCGGCAAATAGGGATAAAATCAAAACAAGTTAATTTTTTCCTTACCATATCATGTTAACCCCATCGGATAGTAAATTATCTAAGCAGCAGCAGATTCTCTCGGCTGTTTCCGACGAAGAAGAACGGCTTAAACAGCAAAGGATTCAGGAAGTGCTATTGTTAATAGATAGTTTATTCCAAAGAGAGGAAACGACTTTTAGAATTATCATCGACTGTCTTTACGATGTGGGTTCGTTAAATTTAATTAATAAAAAGTTTCATAGTCGTCACTTAAATTTTATCATGAAAGCGATCGCTCGTTTTTCTAAGCCTATATTCAGAATTTATGCTCTCTATTGGGTGAAGAAAAATAGCCCCAAATTAATCACTAATTGGTTGGCTAGTAAGGTTAAATTCTAGCCAAGGATAAACTCCAGAGACAGATGATAGGTAGTGCGTTACGACGGATTGTTACCTTCAAGTCAAAGCAGCAATTTTGGCCGTCTAACGCACCCTACCTTTTACTACTTAGTTGATGATAGGTGGTGCGTTACGACGGATTGTTACCTTCAATTCAAAGCAGCAATTTTGGCCGTCTAACGCACCCTACGTTTTACTACTTAGTTGATGATAGGTGGTGCGTTACGACGGATTGTTACCTTCAATTCAAAGCAGCAATTTTGGCCGTCTAACGCACCCTACCTTTTGCTTCGTACCTCACTATTAAGATCTAGGGACTAAATTTGCACCTGTCTGAGATGACGACGGGGATCGGTGGTACGCTGAGATTTAATTTTCTCGTATAATTCCCGTTCGATCGCCGTTAATTCTTTGGGAGTATCGATGACAATTTTGACTAATTGATCGCCGCGTTGTCCTTTATTATCGATCCAACCTTTGCCTCGTAAGCGCAGGGATTGACCGGAACGAATACCGGCGGGAACTTTTACCGTCACCATGCCATCGGGGGTAGGAACTTCGATCGCTGTGCCTAAAACCGCCTCATCGGGGGTAATCGGGACTTCACAGGTTAAATTATCGCCTTCAAAAGTAAAGAAAGGATGGGGTTCTAATTCCACATCGAGAAATAGATCTCCCCGTTGTTTACTCAAGGGATCGATTAGTCCTTTACCCCGTACCCGGAGACGATTACCGGTTTTGGTTCCTGGGGGGATTTTGATATCGATCATTTCTCCGGCTAAATTAACCCGTTTTTGTACTCCTCGTAAAGCTTCCGCAAAAGTCAGACGCAGTTTAGCGGTGGAGATGCCAGAAGTGACGGATTGCGGTGGAGTACGAGAGCCGGCAAAGTCGTTAAAATTGCTAAAATCGCTAAATCCTCCCCCCGGAGTACCGTAGGAATGGGAACGGGGGCGAGTACCGCCGGAGCGGCCCATGCGACCGAGCAGTTCATTGATAAAATCATCAAAGGTGCTGTACTGGCTAAAGTCAAAACCGTCGGAACCGAAGTCAACCCCCGGATTACCACCTGGCCAATTCGATCGTCCGGACTGTTGCCAATATTGTCCAAATTGATCGTATTTTTGGCGTTTTTCGCTATCGGAGAGGACTTCGTAAGCTTCACTAATTTCTTTAAAACGTTCTTCGGCGCTTTTATCGTTAGGATTGCGATCGGGGTGATATTTGACGGCTAATTTACGAAAAGCTTTTTTAATTTCTTCAGCGCTGGCAGTTTTACCTACTCCCAGAACGGCATAATAATCTTTATAATCTGCGGCAGGCATCGATACGCTATCTCCTTAGCAATGAGGATTCAGTCGGGATATTCCTAATCTAACTTAATTTTATCGCTGATCACTGAAAGGGAAATTGCCGACGACGACGATACCAAGTTCCCACACCTACTAACAGAGCAATGAGGGTAAAAGCCACCATTAGGGGCAATATATCGCCTTTTCCCAAAGATTTTAAACCCGCACCCATCATGACAAAGGGTAAAATTCCAGGGACAGTGCCTAATAAAGTACCGATCAAATAATCGCGAAAACGGATAGAAGTTAATCCCGCAACAAAGTTAACGATACCGTAGGGAATAATCGGTAATAGACGGATAGCAAACATATAAAATAGGCCGCCTTGCTGCATTTCTGCATCGATCGCTTGCCATTTTCCCTGAAATTTTTTGGCGGTATATTCCCGGCCAATAGTACGGGTAAAAGCAAAGGCAACTATAGCGGCCACCAAAGCGGCGATCGTTGTCCAAACGGTTCCCATAACTACCCCAAAGATGGCCCCACCACTGAGGTTTAAGGGGGTAGAAGGCAGAATTAAAATTGTCCCGATCGTATAGAGAATAATATACAAAATGGGGGCTATAATTCCCATTTGTTTTAACCAGATCTGTAATTGTTGGGAGTCGATACCACCGAGCAGATAAACTCCGATCGCCGTGGCGATAATACAAATTATGGTTAGGATAATAACACTACTTTTAGTTTTAGACATTTAACGGCAATTTTGGGCTAAGTTCGGGTTGCAAAACATAAGATGCAGCCGGGGTCTATATTTCCCTATTGCCAAAAATATAGCAGAAATCGGCATAGGATCGATCTCGATCTCAATATTAGCGGGCTGCCCTATCTGTCCCCAAATTACCCCCGATATCGGTGTGGGTAGTTCAGTTAATCTCCTCGCAAACCACGATCGAAAAACCATTGACTTTATAGCGATTGGCAATTACTGCTCCTTGCTCCACAGACCAACAATTATAATCGGTTTCTGCCCAAGCTGCCGTGTCAATAATTCTTACCCAACGATAATTATTGCCTGGGGAGGGAAGGCGAAAATCCACTGGCAGATGATACATATTAATTAACACCAAAAAATCGTGATCACCGACGGCACTACCATCAATTAAAAACCAAATAGAGCGATCATGGGCAGTTAAATCGCTAACACCATCGGGTTTCTTAAATAAATAGGTGACATTATTGCCCGCATCGAGAACCAGATCACCGTAGCGGTGCTGTTTGAGTGCTATATGATTGTTTCTTAAGTGAGCAATATAAGCGGCAAAAATAAATAAAGGATTGCGTTCTTCTTGATTAGTTCCCGTGCCAAAATTATTGTGATAAGCTTCCCGATAACCGGTGGGCAGTAGATGGGGTGAACGGGTGGCAATCATATCATAATTATTCCAAGTGGCCACACTATCAATATTGTAGGGATTATTATTACCATTTTGAGTGCGGCCAAATTCATCGCCCCAGACAGTCATGGGAACACCGCGAGATAAAAATTGCATCGTCCAAAAGTTGCGTAATCTTTGGCGACGTAAGGCCTGATTACCGCCAGAATCCCAAGAATCGTTATTATTATTGCCGCCATCGGAAGGACCAAAGGGCCAGGGAGTGAGGTTATTTTTGTTGTTATAACTGACCAAATCCATCAGGGTAAAACCATCGTGGGCAACAATAAAATCGATCGATTTTTGGGGTCCGCCTTGGTCGTTAAAATTGCGATAATCTCCGTTCACCTGTTCGATGAATTGAAAAGTATTACCATCTCCCTTTAAAAAACGCCGAATTGCATCGCGATAACGGCCATTCCACTCGCCCCAACCCGTCGGGAAATTACCCACTTCGTAACCCCAGCTATCCCAAGCTTCGGCGATCATTTCGGCATCGTATTTCTTGCCTAATTTCTCGATCTTTTCTAACAAAGGATGTTTAGGAAAGAATTGTTTTTGTTTGCCCCGATCTTCTCGTTGATGACTAGAAGGAGTTCGACCGAGGACGGGGGCCAGATCAAAACGAAAACCATCAACTCCCATGGTTTCTAACCAATAGGTGAGGGAATCAAGAACCAGATTACAGGTGACACTATGGGAAAAATTTAATTGATTTCCGCAGCCTGTCGCCCCATCGAGTAGATAATGTTCATCGGTGAGTTGATAGTATTCCACCACATCAAAACCACCAAAACTAACAAATCCGGTGACATCGTTGCTGCCCCAATTGCCCCCTTCTCCGGTGTGATTATAGACCACATCGAGATAAACTTCCATACCTTGGTCGTGGAAAGCTTTGACCATGGCCTTAAATTCTCTGGTGGGTCCCCCGGGGGAGCGATCGTAAGCATAACGGCGATCGGGGGCGAAATAACCAAAGGTCATGTAACCCCAATAGTTACCACCGGGGCGATCATCGGTGTTATTATCGTTAGCGGTTTCTTGGACGGGTAAGAGTTCGATGGTAGTAAATCCTAGTGCTTTTAGGTATTTGGCCATATAGCCGGCTCCCGCATAAGTTCCTCTGTACTGGTAGGGAACGTTGGCCACTTCCTCAAAACCCGTAATTCCCTTGAGAATATCTTCTAAACGACTAGCGGAGGGGTGATTGCTTAAACCGCGCACATGGGCCTCTTGACACTCCCGTTGCCTAAAGGCGTGGGGATTCTTCATTCACAGGGAGATGCCTTGCAAAAGCAGTGCCTTTACTTGGTCTTACTCTCCCTCCAGAAGCAGTAGCGGTATGCCCTACCGCCAAAATTCGTAAACCTTCAT
>NZ_JADBUE010000160.1:0-30844 GCF_020245805.1 Microcystis sp. M179S2
TCAGTCAGAGAAGTAAAGTCCACTTCTATAGCTAAATCGGGAGGAGGATCAACAGTTAAATCAATTCTCTCTTTGCCTAAAATTGCCTGTCTATTATCAATATAAAAACAAGTATCTGGTTCTACTCCTGCTTCTCCCGGCATTTTCAAGGTAATCGGATCAAAACATTCCCAGTCTTTACCTTGACGACGAAGGATAATTTTTACTAAATCACTTAAAAGATTGATACGTTTGCCATGACTTGGTAAAGGAGACATAAGCCGAATTTCTTGAGTTTTGCGATTAAAATAGAGTTTGGGATAGGTTTTTTGGAGACGTAAACTCAGTAATCTTTCGTAATCTTCCCAAGTCTGATGGGGAAAAATAACTTGACTGCCCGGAGATAAAGATAAAGTATTTTCGTTGAGAGTAATTAGTAGCATTTTGGTAATTATCCTTGATTTTTAGCTGTGGGATTTAACTAATTTCGCTCTGGCAACCAATGCCTATCAAGCATTTGTTCAAGGGAATAGGGACAATTTAGAGGAAAATTGTGAGGAGATATTTCAGTTTTTTGCCCAACAATAAAAACGGCATCTTGATAGATTTTTTCTTGGTTATCTAGGAGATATTTTTCTAAATTTGTACTTAAATATCCATTTAGCTGAACTCTAAAAGTAGCTATTTCTCCTTGCCAATGCCGATGATGTAATTCAAATTCTTCCAGCCAATATTGCCACAACAAAAGATGAATAATTATCTGTCTTAAAAAACTCTCAACTCGATTTTTATCCCGTTTGCTCAAAGCCTCCAACTCCTCGATTAAATGTTGAATATCCAACTCAGCTAGACGATTTTCCTTGAGAAGTTTAATTGTTTCAGTCAACCAGAGATGTTCATCTTGTTCGTAGAGAAATTGTAACTGATTTAGCCAAGTATCTTTTTTCATATTTTTTTGGCTGAGGAGACTTCTAAAACTGCTTTCGGGTAGGCAATGCGTTGATGGTGGAATTGTTGCCAAACTTGCACAAAAACCTCGGCAATAATTGGTAATTCCTCCTGACGAATACCACTATCTACTAATTGTTGATCGCGCCATCGGGCCTGAAAAATCTTTTTGATCATATCCATGGCTTGTTCTGGGGAGGCCTCCTTCAGCGATCGCAAAGCGGCCTCGCTACTATCGGCCAACATAACGATCGCCGTTTCTCGCGATTGGGGAATCGGACCATCGTAGCGAAAAGCCGCCTCATCGACGAATTCTTGACCATTTTGGGCGGATTTTTGCAAAGCTTGCTGATAAAAATAGGAAATTAAGAGATTGCCTTGGTGTTCGGGAATAAAATCGCGGACCACTCGCGGTAAACCGTGTCTGCGGGCCATGACTAACCCTTCGCTAACGTGCTTTTTAATAATCTCGGCGCTGACGTAGGGATCGTTAATTTCATCGTGTTTATTCGGGCCACCCATTTGATTTTCAATAAAACCGAGAGGATCGTGCATTTTCCCGATATCGTGATAGAGGGTTCCCGTGCGAATTAATTCCACATTACAGTGCAGTTTTCGGGCGGCCGCTTCAGCTAAACAGGCGACAAAAAGGGTATGTTGAAAAGTCCCCGGCGCTTCCGTGGCCAAACGTTTGAGCAAACTACAATTAGGATTGGACAACTCCACCAGACGAATGGGAGTGACCACATCGAAACAGCGTTCCAAATAGGGGGATAATCCTAGGGCGATTACCGTCCAAGCTATTCCCGATAGACCATAGACGAGGGCCGTGGGTAGTAGAGTATAGATGATTGTGCTGGCCGTGGCGCTAACGATTAGGTAAGTGAGCAGATAAACACCCCCTTGGCTGACTCCGATTCCCATCCCTAGCAGCGATAATTCATCCCTGGAACGCAATTTTGCCGCTATCATCGCCGCTAATAGTCCCCCTATCGTCCCGGCGATTAAATCGGCGCTGATACCTTGGCTGCTGAATAGGGAAAGACCGGCAGTTAAGAGGACCTGGGTGACGGCCAGAGTCGGGCCGTAGAAACTGCTGACTAATAAACCCACGGCTGCCAGATTGGTAAAGGGAATATTGGCGATCGCTAGGATCGGTGTGGTAAAACTTAGTAAACCCAAGAGAAGAAAATCCCGGTGACGCAGAGGCCGATGGAGACGCTGGGCAACGAGGCAAAAAGTCCCGATCGCACTGGTGACAAGGATTGCCGTTGACCCTAAACCCATCCAGTTAATGCCCCGTTCGCTTAAACCAAAACCATCGATGAGAACAAACTGAGCTTGAGTAATTTTTTCGCCTGCTTTAACGATAATTTGACCGGTTTGAGCGCTAGACATGACCATATCTACCGCTTCCACCGCTTTAGCGGCTTGTTCTTTGGTTGCCTCCCGATCTTCTATCAGGTTCGTTTGTCCCTCTAGGGCTGCCAGAAGGATATTTTCGGCTAAAGACTGCTGGCGACTGGTTAGGCGATCGCTGCTAATCTGCACGGCGATGGTATCCTGTAGGTGACTGGTGGAAATCCCCGGGGGAATGCCTTGCACCAAAATCCGGCGACCCGCTTGCAGGACGGCTTTTTCTAGGTTTTGCCACTCTCGATCGCCCATTTGGGCCGCTGTGATCAGATCGGCGTATTTGAGTTTATTTAAGCTGGAATGCCGATAATTTTGGCTGGTTTGCTCCTTTATTTGCCGTAATTGCCCTAATCGATCGATAAATTGCTCAAAGTTCCCCTTGGCCACGCGCTGACGATAGGCTTGGATTTCGCTAACAGCATATTCCTGCTCTTTTGTCAAGAGTTTCGTAAAAGATTCTTCATAGTTGAGGCGGCTCTGTAGAGTTGACCATTGAGCGGCAGAAAAGGTGAGCAGCATTTCCATTGTGGCGTTAGAAATATTTCTGCCCATTAAAATGGAATTTCTTCGCAAAATTGGGCTAATTTGACTTAATTGCCCTAAAGTGTCTCGCAGCGATCGCTCGATCTGGGCGGTGGTTTGGGGGTCTCTTTTCAGCCTGGGAAGCAGTCCAGCCCGAATTTTTTGGCGTTTGAGGGCGGTGGTTTCTTGGTCTTGAAAACGGGCATCTTCGGGGGCGATAATCGTGACGGGGGAAATAGTCCCGACGGCCAATTTCGGCTGATTATAGAAACGATAACCGACCACGCTAGTCAGACAACCGACGGTAAACAGGAAGATTAAGGGTCGTCGCAGTTTACCCAGGGAGTAAGAGCGAGATTTTCGGGCAGAATCAGGAAAAACAGTGAAAGAATGCAGAAAATGATTCATAAATTCCAGCTAAATTCTATAAACTGCGCGACCATGCCCAGAGAAAAAATACCGGCAGCTCGGTTTTGGGTTCCCTCTTCTATTTTAAGGACTCCCTGTGCAAAAAAATTTTTTCTCGAAAGGTATCTAGGGGCTGCTGAAAAAGTTTGTTGGTGGGGTTAGGAGTCGGTCGCCGGTCGGGGAAGAGAGAGGCAAAAGGCAAGGGTTTGGAACTACACAAGGGAGGGTCTTTCTCCGTTTCCTGATGGGTTAAGCAAGAGGTAGAACCTCTAGAAATGCGTTGCAAGGGAGACCCTTGCAACGAGGTACGAGGTAAATTATCAATAGCTCTAATCTATTTCTAGATTTTCTAAATCGGCTAAATCTTGTAATCTACCTGATGCTTTTTTGTTTTTTTTAAGATTTTCTAAGTCAATAAAGTTAACAATAATATCGTCAATTTTAACCTCAATTCTGGATAAGTAACAAGTTTGGAACTCTACCCCATCGGGGGTTGTAATTAAATCAATACGGTTAGGAGGATAACCTAATTGTATCACTTGATCTGGCGTTAAAAAGTCATCAATTGTTAATCCTAAAGAACCAAAACCGAACCCTTCTAAGGCTTTGATTAGATTATAGGCATTTAACGAACTCATTTCTATCCAAATATCAATATCTTTAGTATAACGAGGATAGCCATGTAAGGCAACGGCATAGCCGCCTAAGACGAGATAACGCACTTGATTATCGTTTAACAATTGTATAAACTCTTTGAAGTCTTGGTTCAGCATTATATTTATATTGATGATATTCTTGACGAATTTCTTCTAAGGCCGATAGTCTCGTTTGGTACGATTGACTACGCCAATAGGCTGTCTCCGTTTTGGGAGCTTTTAAGTTAACTTTTTGATGAGTGATTTTCATAGAGAGATTAAGTAGGTAGGCGTTAAAAACTATCAGACACCCCCCTTATCAAGGGGGGCAGGGGGGATCGAACTTAAAATCCATTTTTAATTTAATTATAACCCAGCTAGGTTGGTCAGGGTTGACCTATTAGATTCAGTCAGGGGACTGAAGACCTTACTAGGCGGTTATTTCAGGTATTTCAACCTTATTTCATGCCTAAACGTTTCGCACAAATCCTTTGAGTATAGGCTACTTATGAAGACAGGCACTCATGCAAGAGGCAAAAGGCAAAAAGGGGAATAAATAATCAGTCTTTAATAACCGGATTTAGTATAACCTATCCCTGCGTCTTCATCGGCCCGCATCCTGTAGGGGCGAAGCATTCGGGCAATAACCTATTGCTGAAACCGTAGATTTTCTATCCGAATGCTTCGCCCGTACTTTTTCAGCACAGAAAACGGGTTTCTCGGAGAAACCCGTTTTCTACTCATGGACACCCCCCTTATCAAGGGGGGCAGGGGGGATCGACACCCCCCTTATCAAGGGGGGCAGGGGGGATCGACACCTAATAACCAGATTTAGTATAACTCCTAAACTAATACACTTGTACTATAGCTTGCCCCAAAAAATTCCAGAAAAGGGAATAAGGGAAAAAAAAGGGAAAAAAAAAGAGAAAAAGGGTTACAGGGTCCTCCCAGCACCGCACACCACCCGAAAACCGAGGCTGCCGTCGTAGGAGGCGCGGCGGTAGAAGCTGTAGCGGACAGCGGAACGGCAGGCATCCGGACCGTCGCACCAAGAACCGCCCCGCAATGGAGAATAATTATCATTCCCATTTTTTGTCCAAGCACTGCCATCCGTCGGCGCAACATGATAATTATCGTGCCAAGTATCGGCGCACCATTCCCAGACATTGCCGTGCATATCGTACAACCCAAAGGCGTTAGCTACCTGAAAATAGCCCACTGGGGTTGTTTTACGTCGATATTTTCCTGTAAATTCATCGGCATAAGTTTCAGTAGCTCGATAGTTAGCTAAATCTGCCGTTATCGTTTCCCCAAAATGAAAGGGTGTTTTTGTCCCGGCTCTACAGGCGTACTCCCATTCTGCCTCACTCGGTAGCCGATACTCCCGTTTTGTTTCCCTTGATAGTCGTTTACAGAATTCCGTTGCTTGATACCAGTTGACGCTTTCTACGGGTAGCTCATCCCCTTTGAAGCGAGAGGGGTTTGTCTCTAGGTAGATGTCTATTTTAGCGGTTGCGGCGATAGCTTGCCACTGAGCTTGGGTAATCGGGGTTTGACTCATGTAGAAAGCGGGGACTTTGACCAGGTGTTGTGGTCTTTCACTTCTAAATCCGTCCCAACCAAATTTTTTAACCAGTCTTTCGATTTCCTCATCTTCCGTTCCCATCCAGAATTCTCCTTGGGGAATATACATCATGCGGATATAGTTTTGAGCTTTTTTCCATTTGCGAACTTCCGCAAGGTTTTCATCGTAAAAATAGGCTTTAACAGGTTTTCTCTCGATAACTTGGCCTGTTTTATTAACCAATACCGTTTCTGCGGTAAAAAGGTTTTCATTGTAGGGAACAATAGCGGCTACTTCGTCTATTAAACGTTTTTGTCGGGTTCCTTCGTCTTCTGGGGAAAGTTGAAGGACATTGCCAACGTGGTTTAAATCCCCTCTAGAATAGGCGGCAATCGTTTTATTAAGCAATAATAAGGGTTCATAATCGGCTAAAGCAGCCGATATATTTTCTAATAAAGCTGTCAATCTCACAAGACGCACTCGGTTATTATTTTTGATAGCTTCTGCTAGTACCTGTCTGATTTCATTGACCGCTTGACTAGGTTTTAGGTAGGCAAGAGCTAACCATTGTTGATTTTGCCAATAAACCGATTTTGAGCAATAATCACCGATTTGTTCCTGAATATAGGTTTGTAACTGATGGGCCAGAGATTTGAGTTCCTCTGGGGTTAATTTTTCTAATAGTAGTTTACGAACATCGGGAGACATTTCATAAAGTTCTCGATCTATTTTGCGGACTAAACTGGACAGTAAAATATCAGCGATCGCATACCAGGGAGCTTGATTATTTTTATCTTGATGTTGACGCAGATAATAAAGTAAATTAGGGGATAAACTAAGGGGAAATGCCGCTCTTTTCGCTAGTTCTCTGGTGTTTGGTTCGTTTTCTTCTTCAAATAATCTTAAACGGCTTTTTGCGCTAAAAAAATCTTCATCCTCATCCCAATTATCCCCTTGTTGAAACTGATTAGGATTAAATGGAAAATGACGGGGTGGGATAGCTTCTTCTTTTAGCCATGTTATCAAGTTTTCCCAATCCTCTGTGGTTAGTTCAAACATGGAAAAATTGGGTATATCTTCAGCTAAATCAGCAATATCCCAGGCAGTTGTCCCATACCATCGATGATAGGGTAAGGGGTTTAACCATGCGACTCGGCTAAATCTTCGGCTAAATCGTCGGATAAGGGTTTCTGTTGCGCTCAAGCGCTCTTCTACATAACGTTTTCTAGCGGCACCCGCATCACTAAGAATTAGACAACTGGTTACTTCCGGAGAATAGTTAGAGAGAACTTTGGTTAAAGATTGACTTTCCCAACCGTTTTCTTGTTGTAAAACCTCGTCTCTAATCAGATTATCAAAGTAAAAATGGGGAACATTTGCCCAAGTTTGCTTCATTATCCTACCAAATCCTGCAAAGGGAATCATCGAGTCAGAACAATCAATAAAAATTATAATTTCTCGGCGATAAAGTTGTTTCTTTTGGTAAATTATTTGATCAAAAAAACCTCGTTTAGCCGTTGCCATCACCGTGGCTTTTAGATCCCAAGTTTGTCGAGGACTTTCTAGGGGTAATGGACGCAGTTGCTGCCAACTTTCTTGTAACTTAGCGATGCCAATAGGATAATAATCAGGATTATCTAGGGATGTGATTTTTTTTCGCTTTTCAATAGCTGTGGCAATTTGTGGAAATGAAGTCTCCGGTGCTATTTTTGTATCCCCAGAAGGGGTAATTTCTAATGAGGGAGATTCCGTATCATCCATCGGGTTTATGATTTTGCTAATCGATTCTTCTGGATGGCGAATAGGTATTTTTTGGGCTATTTCTATATTTATTTCTGGTTGGAATTGTAGCATCTCTGTCCAGGCCTGATCAAACTTTTCTTTTTCTTTCGGGGATTTAACCCATAAAGCTTGACAAAGAAGTTTAATTTTAGGATTGTCTAAGTTGGGATTTTCTTGAATAGCAATATCAGAATCATTGGCGAGTTTTTGAATTAGGTAATTTTCCACCCGATAATATTGTTCAATAGACAGCAGAAATCCTTCTTCGTCTCTGAGTTGATAAAATAGGTCAAGTAGGGGGGATGTCATTGGCTTTTTTAACCTCTTGTTCCATAATCTTGTAAATCGGTACGGCTTTTTAGTAAAACACTAGCGTGGGGTAATTTGTCCTCGTTTAATTTGGCGATAATTTCTTCAGTTTTGTACTTGAGTAACGATTTAAACCAGGCTATTAATTCACTGGTGCTAACTTTTTTTTCTCCTTCAGATTTAGTCTCGTCTTGTGATGTTCTCACTTCCTGAAAACGGTCCACTGCTTTGATGATAACCTCTTGTTCAGCGTCGGTAAACCGTTCGGTTAATATTTTTCTTAATCTTTCTTGGTTGGGTAGCTCAATATAGTGATAAATGCAACGTCTCAGAAAAGCATTGGGTAAGTTTTTTTCTTGATTACTGGTAATTATAATCAGAGGAAAAGCTTGATCATTTGCTTGAATTAATTCTCCTGTTTCTTTAATGAAAAAACGACGAGATTCAATGGCTAAAAGTAAATCATTAGGAAAATCTCGATCTGCTTTATCTATTTCATCAATTAATACTACCGATTGTTCTTGCTTATCTTGACTTTGTTTAAATGCTTTACCCAAGGGTTGTAAATCAACCCAATCCTTTGAAGTAGCTGGATTTTTTTGCTCAGAAGAAGATTCTTCTATTTCTTTTTGGCTTAAAATTCCGCTAATTTGAGCAGCCTGTAAACGGCCAATATAATCATATTGATAGAGACTATCTTCTGCTTTACTTGTAGATTGAACTATCCACTCATAATATTTTATAGGATTACTTTCCTGACGATAATTAAATTCATAAACTAAGGCATGAGCTAGACGACTTTTGCCACATCCCGGTTCACCTTCTAGTAACAAAGGCATTCCCAATTCAATAGCCAAGTTAACAACTTCTATTAACTCATCACCTGCGTCATAGGGATAAATTTTTTGTTGAATCGGTTCATAATAAAGTCCCGATTTAGGTTGAATTTCTCCCCTGTAAGTTAAGGATAGTTTAGCCATCTATTTTCCCTCGATAATTGTCCTTGAAATTGTTGATAAAAAGCTTTCAGTGTGTCTTCTATCTTGCCTTGATTGCTATTTTGCCATAATTCCTGCAAGGTAGATTTAAATAAGTCTGTGGTTTCATCCTGTAAGTCACAACCTAACTGAAGTTGTTGAGCAAAAGTAGGAATAATTTCCTGAAAAGACCGTTGTTCAAAGCAAGAGTCAATCTGTAAGCGGTGAATAGGAAATTCTGATAATTTGTCCTTATCTCTCCAATCATTCCCTTCTCCATAATCTAACCAAATCATTAACAAAAAGCCTGGAATGGGACTATTTTGTATTTTACTAGCTTTTTTGGTTAAGTTTTGCCAAAATGAATCAATGTCCTTTAAACGGGAAAAGTCTGCACAATCAATTCCTTCAAAAATCAAACAAAAATTATTAGCTTTTAAATTTTTAATTCCTCCAGAATTATTGAAAAAATGTTCATGAAGACTATAGCTATCCCATTCTTCTTGACCATCTCCTTGAAATTTAAAAACAATAGGTTTAACGGGCAAATTATTAGTGATCAAGATTTCTTTTTCTAAACGACGCAAACACAAAACACGATATTGATGAGGACAAGGCGGAATATAAATAGTGCCTTCTCGTAAAGTTTTAGCGGCTATTGAACGGGTAAAATTTACTAGATTAGTATAATTAAATTTTGTCAAAACACGATAAATCTTTTCATTATTTGTTCGTTGATCTTTTGGGTTTTGATGATGAAGTTGACAACATTCTAAGCTTTCAAAATCTAGGCCTAATACTTCGCAATAAGCTTGAACAATATAAGACTGTTTAGAGGTTCTTTGCCCTTTTTTTCCTAGTCCATATTTTTTTTCAGTACAAAACCGCAAACTATCTCCAGATATGCCAATTACCTTTAAAATAGACTCATTTAATAAATGGTTTATATCCTCATAAAAGGTTAAATGAATTGAATTATCATTAATATCTTCAATTCTGGTTGTATTTATTTTATTTTGATTAATGTACGCTCTTTTCTTCTCATTTTCAAATCCTTGAAACTTAGATTTATTTTGTAAGTACAATTTCTTACCCTTTGGTTTTAAAACCTCTTTAGTTGCTCCAGATTGTGGCGATGATGTCATCCAAGCTTTCAAGACATTCAATGGAATGGTATAACTGGAAGTTTTTGTTTGACTACGGTATTCTTCGAGAAATGCCTCAAGTAACCATCGACTTGCTTCTATTAATATTTGCTCCGAAGCACAAGAATAGTTTCCCTTATAAGCATCTTTAGCCTTACGAAGGGTTTCCACATCTTCATCCGATAATCTGATTTCGCCAGACCCTAACATAAATCTCGTCAAACGTCAACCTACCATCTGATCCACTTTTTGATCCCCTTTTGCCAGCATTTGCTGAAAGCATTTTAATCAACTTGTCCTCAAAAAACAAGCTATAGGGGGACAGGAGTAAATATGAAAAAGGAAAATTTCTGGCAAAAACATAAAGCGGACATTGACGTGATTTGCCGCATCATCACCACTTTAACTGCCTTGGCTAGTTTGGGTGTTCAGGTGGGAGAGTTAAAGATTCCCCAAAGCGAGATTCCCCCTATCCCTGAGGTTCAGGTGGAATTAAATATCAGATGAACGTAGGTTGGGTTGAAGCATGAAACCCAACGCCTGCATGGGTTACGCTACCGCTAACCCATCCTACAAATAATTTTGCCTCCCTACTTAAGACGTATTTAAATCGCTTATTCTTAGATTAGCCGAATCTCCTCCCCCCTTGCCCCCCGATGTCGGGTAGGGTTGGGGGGGTTGCCTCTTGCCTCATCTCAACAGGCAATTTAAATTACGAACAGCTTTTTTTATAAGACTGGACCAAAACGAGGGTGAGTTAATAAGATAACCCACCCTGAAAGAGATTTAGCGATCGACTGACCCCATAATAATATCAATACTGCCTAAAATCGCCATAATATCGGCAACTTTTACCCCTTTGAGGATATGAGGCAGAATTTGAAGATTATTAAAATCGGCGGCCCGAATTTTCCAACGCCAAGGGAAAACATCATCATTACCGACGATAAAGATACCTAATTCCCCTTTACCACTTTCCAAGCGCACATAATGTTCACCTTTAGGAATCTTAAAAGTGGGGGCGACTTTTTTGGCGATATACTGATAGTCAAAATCATTCCAAGCTGATTTTTTCCCTTCTGCCATCCGTTTTGCTTCCAGATTTTCGTAGGGACCACCGGGTAAACCTTTCAGTGCTTGCCGGATAATTTTCACCGATTCGCGCATTTCCCGAATCCGCACCAGATAACGAGCAAAACAATCGCCGGCAGTTTCCCAATGCACTTCCCAGTCAAAATCGTCGTAACACTCGTAATGGTCAACTTTTCTTAAATCCCATTTCACCCCAGAAGCGCGCAACATCGGACCGGATAAACCCCAGTTAATCGCTTCATCTCTGGTAATGCAGCCTATCCCTTCAATACGACGGCGGAAAATCGGGTTATTAGTGATTAATTTCTCGTATTCGTCCACTTTGGGGTCAAAATAGTCACAGAAATCCACGCACTTATCCACCCATCCGTAGGGTAAATCTACCGCCACGCCACCAATACGGAAATAATTATTATTAATTAACCGCATTCCCGTGGCAGCTTCCCAGAGGTCATAAATCATCTCCCGTTCCCGGAAAATGTAGAAAAAGGGAGTTTGTGCGCCTACATCCGCCATAAAGGGGCCTAACCAGAGTAAATGGTTAGCGATGCGGTTGAGTTCCAACATAATCACCCGGATATATTGCGCTCGTTTGGGAACGGCGATATCGGCTAATTTTTCGGGAGCATTGACCGTAATCGCCTCATTAAACATCCCTGCGGCGTAATCCCAACGACTAACGTAGGGAACGTACATGACATTAGTGCGATTTTCGGCAATTTTTTCCATGCCCCGATGAAGATAACCGATTACGGGTTCACAGTCAATCACGTCTTCCCCGTCAAGGGTGACGATTAAGCGCAAAACACCGTGCATCGAAGGGTGATGGGGTCCCATGTTTAAAACCATGGGTTCTGTTCTCGTTTCAATTTTTGCCATAGGGCTACCGATGATCCCGAAAATCTTTTTAAAGTCATTATAAGTAAACGCCTTGACAATACACAAGGACTATCGGGTATCAGTGATCAGTAATCAGTGATCAGTAATCAGTAATCAGTGATCAGTAGTCAGTAGTCAGGATTTAGGAGATTATTTTTATTTATTCTCCCCATTTCCCCACTACCCCACTACCCCACTACCCCACTACCCCACTACCCCACTACCCCACTACCCCACTACCCCACCTCCCCACTTCCCCACACCCCACACCCCCACTTCCCCGCTTGATCGAGTACAATAGAGTGTTCAGCAAAAGCGATCAGCTATTAGCTTTGATTAGTCCTTCGGTAAGAATATAAACCAGAGAAAAGAGCCATTAAGAGCGGCAATCAGCTGAAAAAGCTCAAAAACTGAATTTTAGGCTGAAGGCTGACGGTAGCTTGCTGAAAGCTGAATCCCGTTGATAATTTTTTTACTTGAATCACCGTGGTTATCCAAATCGACTCAACTCAAAACTACGAAACCAAAACCCAAGAGATCGCTAGACAACTTTTAGCCGAAACTCGGGAAAAAAAAGGTCTTTGGTCTGCTTTACAGGATCAAATGCGTTGGGATGATAAATTACTCGATTGGGCAATGTCTAACCCCAATTTACGAGTACAATTATTCCGTTTTATTGACTGTTTACCCGCTTTACGCAGTAATGCCGAGATCGCTAATCATCTCCAACAATACCTCGGTGATGCTTCCGTAGAACTGCCCAGTGCGCTGAAAAGTATCCTCAACTTTAGTGATCCTAACTCCCTACCGGCTCAAACGGCCGCCAGTCTGATCAGTAAATCCGTAGAAACCTTAGCTCGTAAGTATATCGCCGGGGAAGACCTAGAGCAAATTACTCGCACTGTCACCCGTCTGCGGAAGGAAAAAATGGCTTTTACCATAGATCTCCTCGGTGAAGCGGTAATTACTGAAGCGGAAACCCAAGTTTATCTACAAAGTTATCTCGATTTAATGACCCATTTGGCTCAAGAAGCGAGCAAATGGAATAAAGTTAGCCAAATTGATGAAGCGGACGGCGACTTATTACCACAAGTGCAGGTTTCTGTCAAGCTAACTGCCTTTTATTCTCAGTTTGATCCCATGGATCCGATTGGTAGTAAGGAAAAAGTTTGCGATCGCATTCGCCTACTGTTGCGACGCGCTCAGGAGTTAGGGGTGGCAGTCCATTTTGATATGGAACAGTACGTTTATAAAAACCTCACCCTGGCTATCCTGAAAGAATTACTCCTAGAAGAAGAATTTCGCAGTCGTACCGATATTGGCATCACCCTACAGGCATATTTAAGAGATTCTGCCCAAGATTTACAAGATTTAATTAATTGGGCCAAAAAGCGCGGTTATCCCGTTACTGTCCGGCTAGTCAAAGGCGCTTACTGGGATCAGGAAACGATTAAATCTCGGCAAAATCACTGGCCACAGCCGGTATATAACGAAAAATCGGCCACAGATGCCAATTATGAGCGGATGACGCGGTTATTATTGGAAAATCATCAATATTTATACGCCGCCATCGGTAGTCATAACGTGCGATCGCAAGCCTTGGCCTGTGCGATCGCAGAAAGTTTAGAAATTCCCCGTCGTCGCTTTGAAATGCAGGTATTGTACGGCATGGGCGACCAATTAGCCAAAGCCTTAGTGAAGCGGGGTCATCGGGTGCGGGTTTATTCCCCCTACGGACAACTCTTACCCGGTATGGCCTACCTAATCCGCCGTTTATTAGAAAATACCGCTAATAGTTCCTTCCTACGGCAAAATTTGGAGGATCGTCCCGTGGAAGATTTAATCGCAGCCCCCCGGGTTTTAGGCCAGGATAACCCGATTATCCCCGGTTTTCCTAATGCCGCCGATACAGATTATGCCAACGAGCAATTACGAAATAAAGCGAGTCAAGCCCTTACTTTTGTCAAAAATTCCCTCGGTAAGACCTATTTACCCCTAATTAACGGCGAATACGTCACCACCAATGTTCAAATTAATTCCGTTAATCCCTGTAACCCGCAGGAAATAGTGGGGAAAGTAGGCTTAATTGAGGTGGAACAGGCAGAAAAAGCGATCATAGCGGCGAAACAGGCTTTTCCCGCTTGGAAACGCACCCCAGTGGCTAAAAGAGCCGAAATACTGCGAAAAGCGGCGGATTTGATGGAAGCGCGACGACACGAGTTATCGGCCTGGATTTGTTTGGAAGTGGGCAAAGTTATCCAACAGGCGGATCCGGAAGTGTCAGAAGCGATCGATTTTTGCCGTTATTACGCCTCCGAGATGGAAAGACTGGATTTAGGGCATAATTTCGACGTAGCAGGCGAAAATAATCGTTATTCCTACCAACCCCGGGGTATTGCTTTAGTGATTTCTCCCTGGAATTTCCCCCTAGCCATTGCGGTGGGGATGACAGTAGCAGCTTTAGTAGCAGGTAACTGCACGCTATTGAAACCTGCCGAGACTTCCTCGGTAATTACGGCGAAATTTGCCGAGATTCTCCTAGAAGCGGGTATTCCTGCCGGAGTCTTCCAATATATCCCGGGTAAAGGTTCGCAAGTGGGGGCGCATTTAGTTAGCCATCCCGATGTTCACCTAATCGCCTTCACCGGTTCACGAGAAGTGGGCTGTCGCATCTATACAGATGCCTCTATCGTGCAAAAGGGTCAAAAACACCTAAAACGAGTTATCGCCGAAATGGGCGGCAAAAATGCCCTAATTGTCGATGAGAGTGCCGATTTAGATCAGGCCGTTGTCGGTGCGGTTAAGTCCGCTTTTGGCTACACCGGCCAGAAATGTTCGGCCTGTTCGCGGATAATCGTTCTGGAAAGCGTCTATGATAGCTTTGTTGATCGCTTTGTCGAGGCTACCGGGTCCCTCAATATCGGGCCGACGGATTTACCGAGTACGGAAGTAGGACCGGTTATCGACGAGAAAGCTCAAGCAAGAATTCGGGAATACATCGAAACTGGTAAAAAAGAGGCAGAATTGGCTCTAGAAATGCCAATTCCAGAAGTGGGTTACTTCGTCAGTCCCACCGTCTTTAAAAATGTTCCCCCTGATGCGGTAATAGCGATGGAGGAAATTTTTGGTCCAGTGGTGGCGATTATCAAAGTGAGCAATTTCGAGGAAGCTTTAGCTGTAGCTAACGGAACCGACTATGCTTTAACCGGTGGCTTATATTCTCGCACTCCTGCCCATATTAACCGAGCTACGCAGGAATTTGAAGTAGGAAACCTCTATATTAACCGGGGAATCACCGGCGCGATTGTCTCCCGTCAACCCTTCGGGGGTTTCAAGATGTCGGGGGTAGGTTCCAAAGCAGGGGGTCCCGATTATCTGCTGCAATTCCTCGAACCTCGTCACATCAGCGAGAATATTCAACGTCAGGGATTTGCACCGATTGAAGGGGCCGATTAAGCGATATAGCCAAAATTGGCGATTATTGGGGGTTTATACCCCCAAATCGGGTTAAATTATCGGCTAAGACTAAATCCAGTTATTAAAAACTGATTATTTATTCTCCGTTTTGCCTTCTGCATGAGTAGAAAACGGGTTTCTCCGAGAAACCCGTTTTCTGTGCGTTACTCAACGGATTTAGTATCAGGAGTCGGTCGTCAGGAGTCAGTATTCAGGAGACTATTTTTATTTGTTTTCCCTTCCCCCCACTTCCCTATCTCCCCACTCCCCTATCTCCCCCCGCAACGCGCACGAAGTGGTCTCCCCACTCTCCTAGACTTTTTAAACAAGATTTAGTATGACAGGGGACTCCCCAGCTGTTGTCTTTCCTAGCTGATTTCTTGGCTGTCAACCTACTGCTATATACTTAAGTTGACAATTGCCTCAGCCTATCAAGAAAAGACTATGACGATTGAAACCGTTGCCACAAAACCCTTTAGTGACCAAAAACCGGGGACTTCCGGACTACGAAAATCCGTTCCCGTTTTTCAACAACCCCATTATCTGGAAAATTTTATTCAAGCTATCTTCAATACTTTAGACGGTATCGAGGGTCAAACCCTAGTTGTCGGTGGAGATGGTCGTTATTATAACCGTCAAGCTATTCAAACTATCCTGAAAATCGCCGCCGCTAACGGTATCGGTAGAATACTCGTGGGAACCGATGGTATTGTCTCCACTCCCGCTATTTCTGGGTTAATTCGTGAAAATAACGCTTTTGGCGGTATTGTTCTCTCCGCTAGTCATAACCCCGGCGGTCCGGAGGGCGATTTTGGCATTAAGTACAATATTACTAACGGCGGACCGGCCCCGGAAAATATCACCGATGCAATTTATGCCGAGACTAAGGTGATTAGCAGTTATAAAATCCTCTCAGGGGCCGATATTAATCTCGATCGCCCCAGTTCCTTTAAACTGGGAACTATGGATGTGGAAGTGATCGATGCGGTCACTCCCTATGTCAAAATGATGGAAAAGATTTTTGATTTCGATCGCATTCAGACCCTACTCACTTCTGGTAAGTTTAAAATGTGCATGGATTCTCTCCATGCGGTAACCGGTCCCTACGCTTATGCCATATTTGAACAGCGTTTAGGCGCGCCCAAAGGTACAGTATTAAATGGTATTCCCCTAGAGGATTTTGGTGGTGGTCATCCCGATCCTAACCTAGTCTATGCCCATGATCTGGTAGAAATTCTCTTCGGTCAAGAGGCTCCGGATTTTGGGGCTGCTTCCGATGGAGATGGCGATCGCAATATGATCCTCGGTCAGAATTTTTTTGTTACCCCCAGTGATAGTTTGGCGGTACTAACAGCCAACGCTCATCTAGTACCGGGCTATCAAAATGGTATCACGGGAGTAGCGCGATCGATGCCCACCAGTGCGGCGGCCGATCGCGTAGCGGCTAAACTGGGAATTGACTGTTATGAAACTCCCACCGGTTGGAAATTCTTCGGTAATTTGTTGGATGCGGGGAAAGCAACCCTTTGCGGGGAGGAAAGTTTCGGCACGGGTTCCAATCATATTCGCGAAAAAGATGGTTTATGGGCGGTTCTTTTCTGGTTAAATATTTTGGCAGTTAAAGGGGAATCTGTAGAGGAAATTGTTCGCAGTCATTGGCAAGAATTTGGTCGTAATTTCTATTCTCGTCATGATTATGAAGAAGTCGCCTTAGAACCGGCAAAAGAGATGATGGCACGTCTCCAGAAGTTGGTTTTAGACCTTAAGGGTAAACAATTTGGTAACTATGAAGTGGAATATGCCGATGATTTTAGCTATACGGATCCCGTGGATGGTAGTGTGAGTAAAAATCAAGGCATTCGCATTGGTTTTACCGATGGTTCTCGGATTATTTATCGTCTATCGGGTACGGGAACTAAAGGAGCAACTCTTCGGGTTTATCTAGAAAGTTATGAACCGGACGCAAGTAAACACGATATCGACACCCAAAAGGCCCTACAACCCTTAATTGATTTAGCCGAAGAAATCGGTCAAATTCGTCAATCTACCGGACGGGAACAACCCACAGTTATTACCTAAAATCTAGGGATCAGCTATCAGTTTTTATCGGGGAAATTTTTGACCTGCTCATCACTGATAGCTACTCCTTAATTACTTTCAGTAATTGCTTTGTGGTACAATTTCTGAATTCCCGTCACTAATTTATCTAACATCGATCGATGGCTATCATGAGTCGGATCAAAACTCTGCACTTTGGTTAATAATTTTGCTTCCTGTACGTCCACGTCGTCATCGCTATAGATTAAAGTGCTAATCGATGTTAGTAGATCTTGATAGATTTCTGGACTAGGATTGTCGCCTAAATAGGACTCTAACCATCGATAACATTCACTGGTTTTAACTGGTTTTAGTTCCGATAATAGTGGTTTAATCTCCGGATCATCATCAAGTTTTTCCCTCACAGCTACCTGTCGTAAATAATTTCTTTCTGATGGTTGAATGACACCATCAATCCAAGCAACACCGATGAGAATTTTCAGTAATTGTTTATTTTTCATCCCACACTTCCTTGACTAACTTAGCCATAAAAAAACCGTCTTGATTATGCCGATGGGGTAACACTTCGATCGCTCCCGTTTCTGTATAGTATTCTGAGAAGCATGAATTAGAGTCAGGAGTGGCCATTTTCCAATCGGGATGAGCGGCTAAAAACTGCTCGATCACTCTTTCATTTTCTAACGGATCGAGAGTACAGGTGGCATAAACTAAGATTCCCTTCGGTTTTACCCAAGTGGCAGCCGAGGCTAAAAGTTCCCCCTGTCGTTTGGCTAGTACAGGTAAATTTTCGGGTGTTTGTCGCCAACGTATATCAGGACGCTTGTGCAGGGTTCCCAATCCTGAACAGGGAGCATCGATTAGTACACGATCGGCGATGCCGTGCCACTGGGGACGATCGCGACTATCCCCTAGATGTATTTCGATCGCTTTTAAGTCTAATCTTTTAATATTGGCTTCTAACTGTCGTAAACGGGATGCCGTTTGATCACAGGCTAATATTCTACCTCGATCGCCCATTAATTCGGCAATATGAGTGGTTTTTCCCCCCGGTGCTGCACAAGCGTCGATAATTGTCTCTCCGGGCTGGGGATCGAGTAGATAAGTGACTAATTGGGCGCTAATATCCTGTAGGGTGTAATTTCCGGCTCGAAATCCCTCTAAACGCTCAATATTGCCTAAACCAGAGGTTAAACGGCAAGCTAGAGGTAACTTAAGATAATTAAAAGTTATATTGGCTGATTCTAACTCATTTTCTAGGGCTTCTAGGCTAGTTTTCAGGGGATTAATCCGAATATCGAGGTCAGGAGAGCGATTAAACCATTGACACAGTTGTTCCGTTTCCGTAACACTAAAGCGATCTAACCACAATTGCACCAACCAATCGGGGAAACTGTGGAGAATACCCAATCTAGAAGCGGTATTTTCCGGTAAAAGTAAAGGATCGTCGCCATTAGCAGTTAAACGGAGATATTGCCGCAGCATTCCGTTAACCACCGCCGCTAATTTGCCTAAATGACTGATTTTAGTTAATTCTACCGCCGTATTCACCGCCGCCGATGGGGGAATCTGGGATAGATAACGCAGTTGATAAAGACCAATATGGAGAATTCGCCGTAAATCCGGGGGTTGCTGGGCCGCAGTTTTTTTCCCCAGGCGATCGAGCAGCGCATCCAAGGTTCTTTGTCGGCGTATTATACCATAAACAATCTCCGTTGTCAAGGCTTTGTCAAGACAATTTAAGGAACTAGCGGACAAATGGCGATCAAGAGCGCGATCGGGATAGGCGGAGGAGCGATCGATATCCCGTAAAATCAGCAAAGCCAGCTGACGAGCATTATTCATGCAGTTTATAGACGATTGCGGAGGAATTGGCGTAAAATAGTCAGTGCCGGAATCGGGATTTCGTGACCCATATTTAACTCGTGATATTCGACGTTAACCCCTAAACCAAGCAGTAAATCTCTGGCTTGACGAGCAGCAGCGATAGGAACGACGGGATCCTGCTTACCATGAACAATTAAGACATTTTGTGGGCCTTGGGGATGGGGTTCACCGTGCAGATAACCACTCAAGGAACCCAATCCCGCCAAGGGTAAAGATAAACCCACATCCAGCGTCATCGCTCCCCCTTGGGAAAAACCGGTCAAAAAAGTCCGCTCTAGGGGAATACCGGTAGTTGCTTCTAGGGAAATAATCCAATCGTGCAACTGTTGACGACTAGGGACTAAACCTTGATAATCGGAGGTTTCTAAAGCATACCAGGCGCGTCCCCCCGGCACTTGGGGATGATCGAAGGGAGCATTAGGAAACAAAAATTGACAATCAGCTAGATCCAGCATCGATGCAAGGGGGGCCAGATCCATGGCATCTGCACCCCAACCGTGCAGCATGATCACTAGATAGCGAGCGGGATTTTCCGGGGAAGGGGGAATGACAATCGGGTTAAAAGACAGAGTTTTTTCCTCGCAATTCTCTTTTTTCTCTATTCTATAGCGGTTTTCCCCGGGGTGAGATGGGTGTTGGGGGAGTCTTTTCAGTGATCAGCTTCTGAAGGCAAAAGGCACTCATGCAAAAGGCAGCTTTAATCTCCCAACTCCGGCACTCCCAACGCCCATCACCCCACACCCCACACCCCACACCCTGTCCCCAGGAAAAACTTTTTCAGCATACCCTAAATAGTAACCAATAATTTCCCTTGTCTTTCTATCAATTAACCGCCAAATCTAAACCTTTATCGTCTTAGAAAAAACCCAAGACCACATCTCATCACATTCTCTAAACAATTTACCTTTTGGTTTGTCCGAAACCTTTACTTGACGGGGAACAGCCGCCAGTTTATTGTTGACATAATTTTGTAAACATGACCAACTTACCCCTGTTACTCTCGCAATTCCTCGCAAGGAAATTCGTTCGAGCAAGAGTTGATCAATTAATTGTTTGGTTTCGTCAGAGACGGTTTTATTAGTGGGATTGATCACCAACGGTTGACCACATTCTTTACCTTGACGTTTGGGTTTTCCATTATGAATAGAACCATTCTTGATAGTATGGTGAGAACCACAACGCTTGACAGGGAAATAGAGGTGAAGGGGGTATTTTGTTCGGTGCTAGACTGATATTTGAGTCAGCCAGACAGGAGCCAGAAAAAGATATTTATCAGAAAAGTCATGCTCAAGCTAGAAGTTTAAAGACTGATCGGGTTGCAATTATTTTTATTAATAAATATTTTACACAATTCATACCAGGTAAGCAAGAGGGCTACGCCACTACTACCGAATTATTACCACATCGGTTACTTTTTTTCTGGTCCAGATGGTGAGAATTGTCAGGAAAAGTCAACCCATCACTCCCCCTCAAGGATTTTTATCGATTCCAGTTAATCGATCAGAAACAGTACAAGTGTATTTAATTAACTGGCCGACGTTTAATTTATCCTACTATTCTCCTGTTCTATGTCTCGCAGTCTTTTTAAAATTTCTGATTGATCTGGGTGCTCTCTAATTTTATTAATCTCTTCAGGACTCATAATATCAAATAATAACCATATTAATCTTTCTCTCGTATCCTCGTCACTAAAATTTCCCCCGATGATAGCGTCTAATCTTCCTTGATATTTCTCTGGCGTTTCTTTCAGTGTAAATCTACCGATTAATTCTTGGGTGCATTTCTGAATAGTAACTATTTCTTTAAAACAATCAAATTTAGGCTTGATAGAAGAATTATATAGGCTGGTTTTCTTGATTGCCAATTTCTTTTCTAAAGGAATAATAATAGATATTTGAGAGTCTTTGTACCGCTCTAAAATCTTTTTGATCCCACTGGAGACAGGATTAATTGTCGATAAGCTAAATCCACCCATTACTTGGTCGATTTGTTCTAAATTAGGGTTTAAGGAACCCATAATAAGACCGAAGACCAGAGCAATGATTAAACCAAAAAAAACATTATCCTCGATCAAGCTTAATAGAGAAAATATAAGTTGAATGAGAAGGTATAAAAGTATTGATACAAAAATTTTGACAATTAATAAACAAAGGAAAGTATTTAAAAAATCCTTTTCTAAATCGGGAAATAAATGACGAATCCTAAAAGCTGAGAAATAGCTAATTCCAGTTTCATATAATACTCCAATAATTATCGCAGCCAAAATGGAAGACCACAGATCCCCTCCCAGAAGTTTCCGTATTTCGCTGAAAAGATCGGTGGCAGCAGTTGTCTGAGAATCTACCAAAAATAGGTAATGGGTGAATGAACTGAAAAAAGGAAACTTGTCTAATTCCGTTAGAAACTGACTACAAAATACCATTTATCCTCAGCTGACGAGTTTTCCAAGTGGGAGTAAAGATTTTGTAGCTTTCTTCTTTATTGACTTTGATATAGCCTTTGTCCGCTAGTTTTTCTAATTTATCTTGTAAGTTAGCTTCTCCAATTCTATCTGTTTCAATTTCAAAGCTCAAGGCAGTGGCAGCCCTAACTTTGAGTAAATCAGATAAAAGAGACTTCTCCGCGGAGGTTAAATAATTGTCAGACTTAGCTGAAGTCCCAGAATCACCCTTATAAGTGTCATTGTCTTTGGACTTAGAAGGAAATATGTCAAGCATTCTGTTTTGTGTAGTTTATAAATACACTTCGACCAGTACATCTTGATCCTCAGTCATGACTCTCTGAGTTCATGAATGGGAATGACTGAGATATGTCTGAGTTTTTTGCGATGATAGCGTGAATGATCACTCTCTGATCTCATGACTGAGATATGTCTGAGTTTTTTGCGATAAAATAGAAATTAGGTCGATTGATGGAAGTTTATGGCGCGATCGCTTAAAGTAAAATCAGAATATATCCCTAGAGTCAAACAAGCAGTTAAACGCAATGGTTACGTAAGTCAACAGCTGCTTGCTGAGGAGTTAGGGTTGGCAAAATCGACTCTTAGCCTTTTTCTTAACGGTAAACCGATTAGTAATCTCAATTTTTTTGAAATTTGTCAAAAATTAGCCCTTGATTATCAAGAAATCGCTGACTGGGATGAGTTGGAGGAAACAGCTGCTGCCACGTCTGAGGATGAGGGAGAAAACCGGGCCGCGGATTTTTCCAAGTATATTGAACGTCCTCCAGTGGAACAGCTTTGTCTGGAGACGGTGCGTCAAGCAGGTTCATTATTGCGGATTAAATCAGCCAAGGGGATGGGTAAAACCCTATTAGTCGATAGAATTTTGATTCAAGTTGACAAAAGACAGTATAAAACCGTCAGTTTGAGTTTTTTACAAGCAAGCAAAGGAATTCTCAGCGATTTAGACCGATTGCTCTCTTGGTTTGCTTTGATTATTTCCAAGAAATTAGGATTAGCAGCTCTCTTTCAGGAAAAATGGCAAGAAGGATTAGGACTTTATAGCTGTACTGCCTATTTTGAAGACCATTTGCTCAAAAAGCTGGATAAACCCCTAATTTTAGTTTTAGAGGAGATAGATAGTCTCTTTACCTATACCAGCGTTGCCGACGATTTCCTTAGTTTATTTCGTCTTTGGCACGAGGAGGCAAAAAATAATAATACTTGGCAAAAGTTACACTTAATTATCACCTACTCCACAGAAAATTATGTTCCTGCTGACCTGAATAAATCTCCTTTCAATGTAGGAACAGAAATCCTGTTACCTGATTTTACTCTAGAACAGGTCTTGACTCTAGCTAATAAATATCAGGCTAACTTGGGAAAAGATGAACTGCAAAGAATAATTAATCTTGTCGGGGGACATCCCTATTTAATCCAAAAAGCGATTTATGCGATTACCCAAAAACAACTGTCTTTAGCAGATTTTTTAGAGACAGCAGCCACGGAAGCGGGAATTTATGGGGATCATTTGCGAGGACATTTGCTAAACTTACAAGAACATCCAAACCTAGCAGCAGGAATGAAAAAGGTTGTAGAGTCGTCTTCTCCCGTTGATTTAGGTGCAACAATTAATTGGCAACTTCATAGTTTAGGATTAGTAACCTTTGTGCAGAATGCTGTTCAACCCCGTTATCCACTATACAGCGACTATTTTAGGTATCGCCTATCCTCCTAAAATCCAATATATTGAGTTAAACTGTTGTACATCTAAATCTAATATTCGTTTTCACCTGTTCCCCGTTCCCCCATCGAACCCAGAACTTTAAATGCGGACTAGCTTAGGCACAGATAACCTTTGATTAAATTATTCATCGAACTTAACCAATCAGACAAATTGCTAATTTTAATCCTATGGCGACCAATTTTTATTATGTTGGAGGCAGCGTTCCCCTAGATGCACCTAGTTATATCAAGCGGGAAGCAGATGATCTATTTTATAACTATCTAAAAAATGGACAGTATTGCTATGTGTTAAATTCCCGTCAGATGGGAAAATCAAGTTTGTGGGCACAGACACAAAAACGACTGCAAGAGGATAATATTGATTGTGCTACCATTGATTTGAGTGGTATAGGAAAAAACATCTCCGAAGATATTTGGTATCGAGTATTATTTGAGCAACTGGTTAAACGATTTGATCTTTCTATTCGGGGAAAAGAGCAAACTTGGTGGGATGAACGAGCCTATAAATCAGCTATTAATCGTCTTGATGAATTTGTTGAGGACATTCTCTTAAGGGAAGTATCCCGACCTATTGTTATCTGTTTCGATGAAATTGATAGCGTTCTGAGTTTAAATTTTTCCACAGATGATTTCTTTGCTTGGCTGCGTAGCTGTCATGAAGAACGTCCTCATAATAGGGATTACCAACGTCTAACCTTTTGTATGTTGGGGGTAGCGGCAGTTTCTAACTTTATTCTAGATAATAATCGTAGTCCTTTTAATATTGGTCAAGATATTCGATTATCTGGATTTACTATAAAGGATGCCAGAAAACTTGCCGAGGGATTGCAGGACAAAGTTATCGCACCGGAACGGGTTTTAGAGGAGGTTATAGACTGGACAGGTGGACAACCATTTTTAACTCAAAAAATTTGTCATTTAATCTCCACATCTCGCACTGGATTTGGCAAGGAATCCCCAGCAACCCCGATTAATGTCGGCGATTTTATCCAGTCGCAAGTAATTAGTAACTGGGTATCTCAAGATAGTCCAGAACACCTAAAAACTATTCGGAATCGTTTATTAAATAAGCGTGTCACGGGTAGAAGAATGCTGAAGCTTTACCTAGAAATTTTAAGAAATGGTGAAATTACCGATGATGGTAGTCTTGATCAAATAGAATTACGCTTAACGGGATTGGTAGTTCAAGACCGACAAAAGTTAAAAGTTTATAATAAGATTTATAGAAATGTTTTTAATGAAACTTGGGTGACAACGGAATTAAATAAAATCCCTCCATACATTGAAAAGTACGAAGTTTGGTTAAATTCAGGGGAAGATGCCACTAAACTTCTTTCTGATCAAGATTTAGCAGAAGCTTTAACTTGGAGTAAAAATCAAGACCTTAATGAGTCAGAAAAGCGTTTTTTAGAGTTAAGTGAAATCGCAGCCAAACGAAAAGCACAGATAGCACGTCAAGGGGAAGCATATCAACTGGCTGAAAAACAATTAACGCCCAAATTTGAGGAGAATCAACGAGCAGCTTTAATTGAGGAAACTTTAGCTTGGACGGGTGGTAACTTGGAGTTAACGGAAATAGTTATCGGTTTGCTAATCGACAATAAAAATGAGTTGCGGGAAGGAGAAGAAAAACCAGTAATTGAACAATTGATTCAGAAAAATATTGTAGAAAATTGGTTACAAAATAAAGCGGCAGCCCATCTCCATAAAATACAAAACAGTCTCTTAACTCCTGATAAAAATGTTAGGTCAACATTAGAAATCTATCAAGACATTTTGCAGGGGAGAGTCTTTGCTGATAATAAACCGGAAAAATTGGCACTTCAGCAAGCAGAATTAGTAATTAAAAATAATGAGTATCTAGAAGTGGCCAATCGAATTTATAAAGGGGTATTTAATGTTCAATGGGTTAAACAAGAACTAGAAAAATTAGATAAGGTGGAGAATTCTCCTGCTGGTTTAACTAAAATATTATCTTTCTTGGCACTATTAGGCTTTCTTGGATTTACTTTTTGGTCATTCAAGACTCCTGAAAAGACTCCTAATGTCGTGTTTACAACCTCACCTAGTATTCCAGAAATTTGTACTAAACGAGATTTTACTATCAGCTTAGACAGGACTATTCAACAACTGCAAGAATTGGAAAGAAAACAAGGTGATTGGTTTCCTTACAAGTGTGGGACTCAATTAAATGAATTAAGGTTAATTCAGCAAGCAGTAGGACTAGCTAAAAATAATTTTGTGGCTAATGTGCCGGGTAGAGAAGGTGGTTTTGAAATTTTGTGCAAAATCCCCCCATCTTCTGATAACTTTAAAGAAGCTCAATCTTGGGCAAAAATTTGGTATAAGGATAGAGCTTGGAAATCGGATATCGATCGAGCTTTGCAAGATAATCTAGATTGCCAAAAACTTATTGAATAAACATTAATTTTTCAATCACTAAATACCCCATCACTACCCGTTAACTCATCGGATAATGATACTCGGATTCCTTCTCTTCCCCGTGACCAAACTAGAGAGAATAGGTCAGAAACATTGAAGGATTGACTCCTGACAACAGGAGAAAAATTAACCTGTGGATTCTTTTGACGCAAAACAAATACTTGCATATAATAGAGGATATTGCCAATCATTAGCCAGAGAATTAAACTAAAAATAAAAGTAAATGCCATGACTACAATCCATCCAAAAAATTGAAAAGCGACTTGAGATAGCCAATTATCCTGTGCGGCTCCACGGGCGAATTCTCCCGCACCTTTGGTACTAAAGAAACCCACCGCCATTGTTCCCCAAAAACCACAAAAAAGATGTACTGGAATTGCTACCACTGGATCATCAATTACTTTAGTTTTAATTAAAAATTCTTCTCCTAATAAGACAATAATGCCACTAATGCCACCAATGATAATAGCTGATCTGATATCAACATAACCTGATGATGCCGTGATCCCCACTAACCCACCTAAAATGCCATTAATAATTGTGGATAAACTGGCCTTGCGACCGATTAAAGGATTAAGAATTAATGCCAAAACTCCCCCAGCGGCAGCGGCAATCATCGTGGTAGTAATTGCCATAGGGACATTATCCAAATTTACCGCCGAACCACCATTAAAACCAAACCATCCTAACCAAATAATTAAACAACCAAGGGTTGCAAATCCTAACTGATGGGGAGCAAAATTTCCTCTTTCTTTTTCTTCATAACTATCGGTTTTGCGATTATAACCAAAACGTCCATCTCTCGGTTTTAGCAACCAAGCACCCACTAATCCGGCCATTCCTCCCACCGAATGCACCACCGTTGAACCGGCAAAATCTCGAAACTTAAATAAGTTATATAACCATCCTTCCGATGACCAAATCCAATGTCCTGTCAGAGAATAAGAAAAAGCAACTAAAAAGAAACTAAATAGCAAAAATGCCCAAAATTTAACCCTTTCTGCCACTGCTCCCGATACAATGGTCGCCGCAGTTCCCGCAAAAGTTAATTGAAAGAAAAATAAAGTGGCAATTGAACGACCTGGCCACAATTTTTGGAATTGACTGTATTGATTATTAGGGGTTAAAATTTCCAAGAAAAATCCTGTACCACCAAAGAAACTATTTCCCCGTTCAGATGTATTGCCAAACATGAAACCGAAACCAAACATCCAATAAGCCAAGGCAGAAACACAGAAGACAATTAGGTTTTTAGCTAAGACATTAGTGGCGTTATTAGTACGACAAAAACCCGTTTCCAGCATGGCAAAACCCGCATTCATAAAGAATACTAACGAGCCGGCTATTAACATCCAGAGATTAGCAACTAAATCCAGAGTAGAATTATTTAAATCTTGTGCTGTGACTTTGCCTACACCGATCAACAGCATGACGATAAGAGAGAAACAAAAAGATAGGATATTACGCAAACGCGGGCGATATTCTAGAAAAGATAATAATCGATTCATCGGCTATAACTCTCATGGGCAATTTCCCCTTTATAGTAATTGATTTAATCCCCTATCGTTCACTCAAAACTGCTTTTTTTCTTGTCCAGATAGCGAGAATTGTCAGGAAAAGTAAACCCATCACTCCCGCTAAAGGATTTTTATCGATTCCAGTTAACCAATCGGGAACAGTACCAGTGTATTTAATTAACTGACCCACATTTAATATATAGTATGCCCAGACTAAACCCGCGTGCAGACCGATACTTTTACCCAAACTACCACCACAGGCGCGTTTTGCCCAACCGAGAATTAATCCTAGCAAGACTAAGGCAGGAAATTGGGGAAAAGTGCGGATAATTTCGGCTAAAGGTTTAATAAAGTGGGTAAGAGCGAAAATTAAGGCACTAATCACTAGAGCGATAGCGGGACGATAATCCTTTTCTAATTCTCCCAGTAACCAGCCCCGAAATAGCAATTCTTCCGCAAAACCCACCGCTAAAGCGACTAAAAACCCCTCCAGGATGATTTTGCTGATTTGGGGATTTGCGGGTAAGAAATTTAACCAACCTAGGAACCCTTGGGACAGAAAAAGCGAGAAAGTGAAAAATAGACCGATCGCCAACCCGTTAATTAACTCGATCGGCGTTTTTCTTCGCCAAATCAACCCATAATCGGCTAATCCCTCATCGCCATAAATTATCCGTCCCCACCAATGGGATAACCCCAAAAATTCCAGATAGAGAACAGAAAGGGTCAAAATTGAGACAAGATTAGCATTAGTGGCAAAAAAGTGATAGAGGGGAAGTGCGATCGGCAACCAGAGAAAAAGTAAGAGCAAAATAAAAATTCCCAGTCGCAGGGGGACTGGGTAAGTGGCAATTACCCGCAATCTTTTATTCATCGGGTTCGATACTGCTGGTTAAACCTTTATTTTTCAAGGTTTCACAGTAAAATTCCGCGTGTTCTTGGATGCAGGTAATCACCAAGGCTGTACCATTCGTGTGCGCTTCCATCATGATATCAACTGCTTGGGGTTGCGTCATACCGGCGATCGTTTGCATTAAACTCTGAACCACATACTCCATCGAGTTAAAGTCGTCATTGTGGAGTAAAACGCGATAACGCGGTGCTGGTTTACGGATTGTCGCTGTGGAACGCTTTTCGATGACTTCTGTGGACACCGTGTCTCTCCTTTGAATCTATATCACAAATAAAGGTCAATTACTAATGATCATAATCAAAATTTCCAGATTGAGCTAGGCTTTTTCAGCGATCCGTGAGGGGTTGGGTGTTGGGGAGTGGGGGACAGCCAAAGGAATGACATTTCTAGATGGATAGATCATAATTAAATTAACCCTGTAATTTAACCTTATTTCTCTATGTCTGCTGGCGAATTACAAAATCTCGATAAAAATATTCAACGCTTAAAAGAACAATTAGCGGGAATCCGCGATGCGTGGACAGGTGCGCGTCCAGAAGATAAAGTTCTTTTGCAGCAACGCATAAACGATAAGCGCACAGAAATTAAAAAATTTGAACGAGAAAAATGGGATTTAATCGCCAGCGAGAGTCAAGAATCGTCCTTTCCTGATGCCGAGGTAATGGTAGCAGAAATTGTCACAGAATTGACGGCAATTACCGCAGAACCACCCCCTGAACTTGCTTCTGTACAAATCTTAGAATCATTAAACCAAATTCTGGCTAAACTCAATCAACCAGAGCGATCAGCAGCAGCCAAATTAAAAGCGGCCCTATCTACTATACCCCCTTTTGTTTCCCTGACCTACGAAGCGGAATTAGATACTGAGTCAACTTTTAAGCGTTATTTTCCCACATTTAATCTTGCGATCGCAGGGGTGATAAATCGGCTAAAAAAGTAAGTATTCCCTCTATCCCTAGTAATGTGGGCAAAAGTACGGTTAATTTTGTCGGGAGGGAAGATGAGTTAACCTTAATTCATCAGCAATTGCAAACAGAACAAGGGGTGATTGTTTGTGCAGTGGAAGGGTTAGGGGGAATAGGAAAAACCGCTTTAGCTTTGGAATATGCGAAACGATACCAACAGGAATACGCGGCACAATATTGGTTATCCTTGCGACTATCGGGTTTAGCAGAAGAAATAGTTAAATTAGCTGGTCCCTATCTATCTTTACCAGAAATATTGAAAAAAGAATCTTTAGAAAAACAAGTGGACTGGTATTGGCAAAATTGGCTACCTCAGCAGGGAAAATTATTATTAATTCTCGATGATGTCCCCAATATCGACCGAATTCCCGATCGAATGTTACCAAAAGATTCTAGGATTAAGATATTAGTCACCACTAGGGAAAGGTGTCTTAGTACGGAATTTGAGTCTATAGCTTTAGATGTTTTACCCTTAGATAAATGTGTGGAATTATTAACCAAAATTGTTGGTACTGCTAAAGTTGAGCAAGAAAAAGCTTTAGTAGAACAGATTTGTCACGAAATTTTAGGACGCTTAACCTTAGCAGTGGAGTTGGTGGGGGAATATTTAGCGAAAAATCGTCATTTAAAGTTTAGCCATTTACGCGATAAATTAAATTTAGCTCATACTGCTTTAACCAAGGAAAGAAACCACAGAGATTATGGACATTTAGGGGTAGCAGCCGCAATTAAAATCAGTTGGGATGATTTAAGTTCTGCTGGTCAAAAAGTGGCAATGCTGTTGAGTTTATTCGCACCAGTGGCTATTGCTTGGACGTTGCTAGAAGATACGGCAAAATCCACGGAAATTACCGAAAGCGAACTAGAAGAAGCGCGGGGACAATTGGATAATTCTCATCTGATGCAACCCGTGGATGAGGACTATTCTTTTTATCGGATTCATCCCCTCGTGAGAGAATTTTTTCAACAGCAATTACAGGCAATTCCTGAGATAAATTCTCTTTATCGATGCGCTTTTGTGGAAACTTTGTTAACCATTGCCGAAAATATCCCGCAAACCCCCACAAGGGAGATTATTGCAGCGGTAACTCCCGCAATTCCCCATCTGCAACTTGTCAGTCAAACCATGTTAGATGATATTCCCAACCCGGAAGATAATTTAATTCAGGTGTTTCTTGGGGTAGCTTCGTTTTATAAGGGACAGGGAGAATATAATTTAGCAGCAGCTACCTTAACAAAATGTTGTGAAGAAATCCAATCTCGCTTAGGAGAAAACAATCTCTATTTTGCTAGCAGTCTCAATAATTTAGCACTATTATACAAATCCCAAGGCAGATACGCAGAAGCAGAACTGTTGTGTAAGCGCTCTCTTTCTCTGATAGAACAGCTATTAGGAGAAAACAATCTCTATTTTGCTACCAGTCTCAATAATTTAGCAGGATTGTACCAATGTCAAAGCAGATACGCAGAAGCGGAACCCTTGTATAAGCACTCCCTTTCTCTAAGGGAACAGCTATTAGGAGAAAACGATCCCATTGTTGCTACCAGTCTCAATAATTTAGCGGTATTATACGAATCGCAAGGCAGATACGCAGAAGCAGAACCCTTGTGTAAGAGAGGCCTTTCTCTGATAGAACAGCTATTAGGAGAAAACAATCTCTATTTTGCTACCATTCTCAATACTTTAGCGGCTGAGAGGGGGACAAGCGAGCTAGAAGGTAGATAGGGCAAGCGATATCGCTCTTTGTCCTTTGATGTAATCCTTCA
>NZ_JADBUE010000161.1:0-8952 GCF_020245805.1 Microcystis sp. M179S2
GCGTCGTCGGCCGTGAAGATGGCCGTATAGCTGTTGCCATCCACTTGGGTGAAGTCGCTCAGGGTTCCGCCGCTGACGTTCACATCACTGTTGTCAAAACCGGCGACATCTTCGCTGAATTCAAAGATGACTAGAGAATTGTTAGTTCCGTCGTTGAGGGAAGTATCAACGATATCGACTGCAAGGGTCGGATTGAGCGTGTCAATCGTCACCGTATCCGTACCTGCTCCACCATTGTTACCGGCAATATCGGTGTAGCTATCGGCTGCTACGGACACCGAGCCGGTGGTTTCCACCGCGTCGTCGGCCGTGAAGATGGCCGTATAGCTGTTGCCATCCACTTGGGTGAAGTCGCTCAGGGTTCCGCCGCTGACGTTCACATCACTGTTGTCAAAACCGGCGACATCTTCGCTGAACTCAAAGCTGACCAGAGAATTGTTAGTTCCATCGTTCAGGGAAGTATCAACAATATCGACTGCAAGGGTCGGATTTAGCGTGTCAATCGTCACCGTGTCCGTACCCGCTCCACCATTGTTACCGGCAATATCGGTGTAGCTATCGGCTGCCACGGACACCGAGCCGGTGGAAACCACCGGCTCGGTGTCCGTGAAGATGGCCGTATAGCTGTTGCCATCCACTTGGGTGAAGTCGCTCAGGGTTCCACCGCTGACGCTCACATCACCGGCTGTGAAGCCATTCACATCTTCGCTGAACTCAAAGGTGACGAGAGAATTGTTATCGCCGTCGTTCAGGGAAGTATCAACGATATTGACTGTCACTGTAGGTGGAGTTGTATCGTAGGGAACGAAAACATATTGTCCATCTACCGCCTTGATACCGTCGGTGCCGTTGACGCTTGTGGCTCTGACACCAAGGGTGACAACACCCTGAGCCAATAACGATTCAATCTCTACCCCTTGATCCTTGCTGTAGCTGTAAGTGTAGGTATTACCCGCAGTCAGAAGATTGCTGCCATTATGCTCCTTTCCCGTTAACCCCGTATCGGAAATCTTGTCGTACCCATCCCAGACGATACCAGTCCCATTCATATTGAGACTGTTATCCTTTGATAACAACTTGATAGTGCCATCCGCGTTGCTATCGCCATTCGACCACCACAACGCATTGAGGTCCATCGACCCCTTCTTCATATCAACAGTCCACTGATTTGTGACCGTGTTGTAAGAAGCGGTGAACCAGAGAGCCTGGGTGGTGTCGCCGTATTCCCAGATGTAAGTGCCTTCCTGCAATGCCATAATAAAGATTCCCAATCAACAATTCCATACATACGGCAGATTCAGGCTCAGTTTGGTACATCTTCTCAGTGGAAACGCTTATCCAATAAGGAGTTATCGGTACAAAACGGACAGAAGAATCGCCGTATCTAAATGGTAACAGATTATGTAGCGTATGTAACCATTTAGGGACTTGCGCTTTGATAATGTACCATTTATGGCTTGTCTGATTCTTCTACAGAGCGACTGTCTGGCTGGGATATTATTCCTACGCAGGTCCCTTAGTGTGGCAAGCAGCCAGTGGCATTGATTCTGTGGAAGGACTCTCCTGGGGCAGCACAGAGGGATAATTACTACTCCTCCCGGAGGCGCGAAGGGTTCCTCGGTTATAAATTCCACAACATTGCCGTCAACATCCGCACCCTGAAGGGGTGACAACGCAGTTAAAGTCTAGGCTGGGTGTAGGGTGTGGGGAGTTTTTTGCTGTGAACAGTAAACAGTAATCAGTAAACAGTAATCAGTAATCAGTGCAAAGACAGTAGGAAACTTCTATTTAGGGTCTGCTGAAAAAGTTTTTCCTGGGGGTAGGAGTCAGGAGTCAGGAGTCAGGAGCCGGTCGTTTCAGGCTTTGTTGCCCTTGTTTTTTGTACCAAGCGATGTACTACAAGAAGGATAATGCAAGGTTTTTGAAAGTCCCAATCCTATTTTCTTGCACTAACATCGGACTTTAACAGGTCAAAAGCTTTATTTTAAAAGGGTTTTACCATTATTCAGCAAGCCCTATTTAATACTGCACACTTAAAACTCAAATCTGATAACTGATAACTGATAACTGATAACTGCTATAAACCCCCCCAAACTAATCGGGCTGCCCAAAAGGGAATTAACAAAAATAAAGCGATCAAATCAGCCCATCTTAACTTTAATTCGTGCCAGCGTACTTGATGCTGATTGGGACTGGTAAAACCGCGAACCTCCATAGCGATCGCTATTTGTTCGGCGCGCAAAAGCAAATTATCTAGTAATTTTTCCACTACTGTTAACCAGACGTTTAAACTTCTTTTAATCCCTAATTTTTGCCAATCGATCGCCCTAGTTCGCACTGACCTAGCTAGATTTTGCACTTCTTCTAAAACCAGGGGAATAAAGCGCAAAGAGAGGGTCAGAGTCAGAGAAATTTCCGTCACCGGCACATTAAATCGCCGTAAAGGACTCATTAAATTCTCTAAACCTTCGGTAATTTCTTCCGGGGCCGTCGTCAACAAAAAGAGATTAGTACTATAAATTAAAGTAAAAACTAAGGTACTAATTCTCACTGCTAATTCCAAAGAACGTCGGGTAACAAATAAACGACCTTTATCCCATAAAACATACTGATAATCACTTGCTGGCGGTAAATTCAGCCCTTCATCCGGTAAACGCGGCTGAATACTCACCGCTAAACCATCGGGAGTGATAGCAGTAATCAGAAAGACGATAATCGCTAAAAATATCAGCCAGCCCATCTGTTGCTGCCAGACCCGGGGGGGAATAGGTGCAAGCAGGGTTAACAACATTAATAATCCCACCAAAGCTAAACGCCACCAAGCATTAGCTAATAAGGGTGCTGCTAAAAACGCCATTAACCAGATAAATTTTACCCTGGCATCTAGTTGATGTAGTCGGGTAATCGGTTGATCGAGATAAAGACCGATGGGCAAACTTCGCAATAAATCCATAAGTAGTCGTGCAAAATTAATTTCCTAGTCGAGACTCCGAGACTCCGAGACTCCGAGACTCCGAGACGGGGGACAGCTATCAGGGATCAAATTTGAGTTTTTAGTTCACTGTTTACTGATCACAGCAAAAAGCATTCGACTGACGGCTTAGATGTGTAATTAATTGGGCTTAGGTACTTAAATTAGACCTTGGTGGCTCTATTAACCGTTTTTTCCACTTCTCGCGCCGGTTTGCCGCGCCAGATTAAGCGGATCGGGGTTCCTTTAAAGCCTAACTGTTGTCGGAATTGCCCTTCGATGTAACGGCGATAATTATCATTAAAGCGCTGGGGATCGTTAACGAAAAGGGCGATCGTGGGGGGTTGACTCGATACTTGCGTGCCATAGTATAGTTTCCCCTGTTTTCCGCCCCTGGTGGTGGGGGGATTGTGCCATTTAACCGCATCTTCGATCACATCGTTGATTACCGAGGTACTGACGCGACGACGGTGAGATTCGGCGGCAATATCGACTAATTCGAGGATTTTGGTGACTCTTTGCCCCGTCATGGCGCTGACAAAGATCATTTCTGCCCAATCCATAAAATACAGCCGATCTTGGAGCATTTTGGTGTAAGTATTGATGGTGTAGGTGTCTTTCTCCACCGCATCCCATTTATTGACCACTAGCACCACCGCGCGCCCTTCTTCAATAATTCGTCCCGCCAATTTTAAATCCTGTTCGGTGACACCATCTAGCACATCGATGACGAATAGCACCACGTCAGACCGGCGAATTGCCTTAAAAGCACGGTTAATACTGAAAAATTCGGCTCCATAGTCCACATTCTTCTTGCGGCGAATCCCGGCGGTGTCAATTAACCGATAAACCTGTCCTTCTCGTTCAATTAAAGTATCGATCGAGTCTCTGGTGGTTCCCGAAATCGGACTAACGATCGCCCGTTGTTGTCCGGTTAAAGCATTGAGGAGACTGGATTTACCCACGTTAGGACGACCGATAATTGCCACTTTAATCTCTTCATTTTCGGGAATTGCCGCCCCGGGTGGCAAATATTTAATCAGGGCATCCAGTAGTTCTCCTGTACCTGAACCGTGAATGGCCGAGATGGGGAAGGGTTCACCGATAGCTAATTCCCAGAATTCCGTCGCTTGCAGGACACCCTGTTCCACCGATTCACATTTATTGACTGCCAAAAGTATCGGTACATTTTGCTGTCGTAACCAAGCGGCAATTTCTCGATCGCCGGCGGTAATTCCTGCCTGGCCATCGACGACAAAAATCGCCACACTTGCCTCTGCTAGGGCGATTAAAGCCTGTTCGCGGATTAAAGGGAGAAATTCGCTGTCATCGTTAAAAACTAGCCCTCCTGTATCGACAATTTGAAAATCTCGATCGCACCAGAAAGCTGGTTGATAGGTGCGATCTCTGGTAATCCCGGGTTGATCGAAAACGATCGCCTGTTGATCTCCAGCGATACGATTGACGAGGGTGGATTTGCCCACATTGGGACGACCGATAATAGCGACGACAGGCAGTTTCATAAGAGGAGGAGGGGACGGAAATTAAAGACCCAATATTCTATCATAGCGATTTGCGATCGACCTTGGTTGATTTATCTGTTTCTGTTCGGCACTGAGACATTGAATACTTTAGTCTGTAGAACTTTGGTATACAAAAGACTAGAATTCAGCTTATGCAATCTGGTCAACTAGAGCAAATTTTAGGACGAGAGCTACAGCGTTATCGCCAAGAAAAAGGGTGGTCGCAAGAGTATTTGGCGGAAGTAACAGGTCTGCATAGAACTTACATCAGTCAACTAGAGCGAGGATTAAAAAGTCCATCGGTGAGAGTGCTTAGTCATATTACTAATGCTTTAGGTCTGAGGATGAGTGAATTTTTGTATTCCGTAGAGGAATCCCTAAGTGTTAACGAACGACGAGACTAAAAGACTAAAGCAGGCCATTCTAGCCGCAATTGCCTCACCATTGATTGGCTCGATCGAGGATTATAGCTGGGAAGCAATTTTTCATTATATCAAGAATATTCCTTTATCCGATCCTGCCCTAGGCAGAAGCAAACTACTCTACGATGCAGTGGACAGTAAAACTGCCAGTGGTTGGTCGCTAAAATCTCTACAACTGAATAGTTTAACTACAGATAATACCTTTTTGTTCGTAATTCAACGAGCAGATATTATCAAAAAAGCCATTCAACTTGGGGTTCCCTCTTTGAATCTGCAATCTTCCCCCGCACAACTGGGAACCGCTATTATTCAACACTGGAACGAGAAGATTCGCTCCAGTCAAACTGCTCAAAATGTCATCAACAGCTATGAGGGAATATTGCTAAAAAACCGAGAGGGCAATGAATATGTTTACTGTGAATACCCCCTTAATCCTCTTGATCCTAATGTTTTTTCTTGGGCATGGGCAATAGATAAAAAAACTGGGGGAGTAGGGGCAGGTTTACAGGGAAGCATCGCTGGCAAAACTCAGTTAGTTTGGTACAAAAATCAGAAACAGTTGTTTAGAAGCAGAACAATCCCCGCTGCCGCTATTCGTCTGAGAATTGAGAGAACTCGTCTGACAATAGATCGATATGTGGAGACAATTTTTGCAGCGCTACAAACCCAAACTAATACTCAAGATTTTGTCCCATAGAGTCTGCTACCACTTTGCCTAACAGTGGTGGCACAGATTCTCCAATTTGAGAGGCCATATCAGTATAAGTCCCTAAAAAGTGAAAATGATCGGGATAAGAATGTAATCTTGCTGCTTCACGAATTGTGATTGTCCGATTCTGGGTCGGATGAAAAAATCTGCCAGAACCGGGATGAAAAAACCACCTTGTAATTGTTCTTGCTGGTTTATCCCAAGAAAGTCGACCATAGGCCCCGCTATAGTGTTTTTTCGGTGCTAATTCAGCAGGTAAATCTCTCGCATCTTGTCCTTCCGCCAGAATTTGCACTCTTGACATTTGAATTGGTGTTAAAGGACGGGCAATATGATTAACAATTTTTTGACTTTGCTCACGCATCTTCTGTTGATATATGGTCTCGGGTTCCCTAGTATAAATTTCGTGATCATAAGCTTGTCCTGCTTCTAAAGTAGGTAAATCACTAATGGCATCTTTAACAGTAGTAACTGGGGCAATATTTGGTTCTAGTAAAGTAAGCTGTGTCCAAGATTTTACAGCTTTATAATCACTTCTGATATCACCAGAATGAGTTGCTTGGGGAAGGGATGGTAAACGCTCTAGACTAGCTAAAAAAAAGGCTCTTGAGCGAGTTTGTGGCACTCCATAATAAGCGGCGTTTAGGGAAGTAGTAACTACTTGATAACCCCAAGATTCTAAATGTGCTACAATTTCATCTCTGATGATACCGCCATAAGCTTTCAAAATTTCAGGAACATTTTCCATGACTACATGAAGAGGACGAAACTCTTGAACAAATCCTAAGAAAGACTTATATAAATGATTGCGAGAATCATTAAGATAGCGATACCCGGCTGGGATATTTCGTGAAAATCCTTGACAGGGTGGACCCCCGATAAGGGCGGTTAATTCTTCTCTTTGTAAACCTAAGTATAAGCGCAGTTCTGATGGATTAACTTTGCGGATGTCTTCCTGAAAAGTGCGTGTTTTAGGATAATTATGTTGATAGGTTGCTAATGCTTTCGCATTTACATCAATTGCACAGATAGATTCAAACCCGGCTAAATGAAATCCCGTGGTCAATCCGCCCGCACCAGAAAATAAGTCGATAATTTGTTGTTTCATGGTTGAATACTATCGTATTCGGAGCCTCTTGTCAACTAAATATCCTAGCGATGATAGCGACGACAGGCAGTTTCATAAGAGGAGGAGGGGACGGAAATTAAAGACCCGATATTCTATCATAGCGATTTGCGATCGACCTTGGTTGATTGATCGTGTTTCTGTTCGCTGGGAAACGTTTAGGCAGCCAATAAGGCTGAAATGCCTGAAATCAGCGCCTAGTAAGGTCTTTATCCCCCACGACTAACCTGATAACTGCTGAGAAGGGAGAAAAAAGCTGACGGCTAAAATAACTGATCACTGCCTTTTTCTAGGATTGAGAATCAGAATCCACCTCTGTCTTCACTTCGGGGACAATATCGGGTCTTTGGGCATCTTCCCAACCGACCGGGCGTTTAGAATTGTACCAAGCGATCGAACCGATGGTGACAGCAGCGAGAAAACCGACCACATAAACTGCCACAAAATAAACGGGGAATTTGCCACTGGCCACTTCTAGGAGTAGATACATAATTTTTTCACGATTAAGCTTTTAATTTGTATATCTTAACAGAATCGGCCCCCTCATCCCTATTCTCGATCGCTACTGGTCCACCAACCGGAAGGCAGCCAAATACCGCCATGGAGAGCTATTTTTGCCGGTGTCATCATATATCCCCAGGCTTCGCCGATCAATTCTCGCTCTAGATTATAAATAGGGATTCTGCGACGCTGATACTCGTTTTCTTCTGGATCTCTGCCGGGTTGATAATCTTCCAAAGCATCCAAAAGCCCAATATCATAATCTGCGTTAAAAGTCAATAAAATTCCCTTCACCCAGCCCTCGCCCTCGGTCAGTCCGGGATAACCGAGGGCGGTAAGATGGTATAAATACCCCTTTGTGTAGGCGGTTTTAGAGTTGATCACTTTTCCCGCACAGTAGGCAGAATAGTTACTCTGCTTAGGTTTCAGGGTTCCATAAACAAAAACTTCCATCATCGGTCTAATTGTGCTGCTACTCCTCCTAATAGGATATCGCGAACAAATTGACTGGCTAAAAGTTCGTGGGGAAAACCGAGGGAAATAGCACTGATATTATCGAGTCGTTGCAGCTGTTCCCCAGTCAGGTTAAAGTCCACACAGGCTAAATTATCCTGCAATTGGGACAATTTTCGAGCGCCAATGATAGGAATTACGGCGTTAGTCCGATTTCTTAGCCAATTTAATGCCACTTGTGCCGGTGATTTCTCAATTTCTCTGGCTATCTCTAGGACAGTCTCGGCAATTTTTAAATCGCGATCAAAAATTTGAAAAGGTTGGTCGGTCATGCTTAAACGTCCATCGACGGGGTTGGGTTGATTATATTTTCCCGTTAAAACTCCTCCTCCCAGGGGACTCCAAGCTGTCACCCCGATATTTAATGCTTTGGCCATGGGCAATAATTCCCGTTCGGGGGTGCGTTCCTTGAGAGAATATTCTATTTGTAGTCCGATAAAGGGTGTCCATCCCCGTAGGGTGGCCAGGGTGTTCCCTTGGGAGACAATCCAAGCAGGACTGTCAGAAATGCCGATATAAAGCACTTTTCCCATCCTGACCAAATCATCGAAAGCGCGCATCACTTCTTCGATAGGAGTGAGAGAGTCCCAAAGATGAAGCCAGAGTAAATCGATGTAATCAGTACCTAAACGCTTTAAACTAGCTTCTACCGCTTGAAAGAGGTTTTTTCGATGATTTCCGCAGGCATTGACATCGCCGGGGCGCGTGTTGAGAGAATATTTCGTGGCGATTACCCATTTTTCTCGATCGCCCTTGACAAATTCCCCCACTAATGTTTCACTGGTTCCGTTAGTGTAGAGATTAGCGGTATCGAGAAAATTGCCGCCCGCTTCCGCAAAAGCCCGAAAAACCGCCCGACTTTCTTCTTTATCGGACCCCCAACCCCAATCTTCCCCGAATGTCATCGTTCCTAGACATAGTTCGGAAACTCGCAGACCACTATTACCTAAAAGTTTGTAACGCATAATTAACTAAAATTTTGGCTCGCTTATTCTTTGTATGATAAGTTTAACTTATATAGGGCTTGCTGAATAAATCTAAAAACCTTGTTGGATAAGACTTTTAGACTTTTTTTCCCTCAAAAAGTGCCAGCCATTGCGGGGATCGGGGGCAAAATTCAGGTACTTTTTCCCTGAAAATTAGGCAACTGACTACCTCAAAATCGGTAAAACCCCACACCCCACACC
>NZ_JADBUE010000162.1:0-9139 GCF_020245805.1 Microcystis sp. M179S2
AAGTCGCCCATTAATAAAGCGTTTTTATCTAGCCATAAACCGGGGAAGATTTGGGAGCGCATTATGCCCTCACTATCGGGTTCTAGTTTAATATATTCTCCTGCCTGTAGCCGAAACCAATCAATTTCTTGTTCATAAAACCGCCAGACTAGGTATTCTTGGACTTGATTGCGACGGTAAACATTTAATTTTTGATGAACATCGTAGGAAGCACTAGAAGCGGCAATTTCGACAATTAATTCCGGCGCTCCTTCTACATAATCATCTTGACTAATTGTCGATTGTCCTCCCTTGTCAATTCTTAATAGGGCATCCGGTTGGGGTTCGTTATCAATATCTAATCTCACGCTGGCATTATCACCCAATCTAACACCGGGAGTCGCCGCTTTATAGAGAGCTAACCATCCGATAATATTAGCATGAGGCTCGGCGTGACTTTCAAATCTGAGGGGAGATGCCATATAAACAATTCCTTCAATTAATTCCGCTTTTTTGAGATGGGGCATCCCTTGATAACGTCGTTCAAATTCCCATCGAGTTAATTTATCGCCGTTTTCTAGGGGAGGAATTGTTAAAGAATCAGCTATTACTGGGGTAGTTGTCATAAGTTTTCTCTTTTCACCCGTCTTCTAGTTAATCTTTGCCCGCTATCGGATCGGGATTTTTTCCTGATCTTCCATTATTATAACATCCATCGGTAGGGTGTGTTAAAGTAGCTCAACACACCCACAAAAATCAATTAGAAATTAACAAATAATCTATAAGCTTAATTAATCTTGCTTCTTTAACTCCTACCACTGGGCGCTTGAGGATATCTTCTAAGGAATCAAAAGGTTTCTCTGAACGTTTTTTCAGAAAATCGTTAACAGATGTAGCGGGAATTCCTGCTTTTTTAAGTTGATTAGCATCACAGCTATTTAAAAGCTCTAAAATCGACTTAGAAGGAGGAGAAGGAGGAGAAATAATAATTTTTTCTTCCAGTCTTTTGATTTCTTTTTGGTACTCCTCTCGGATTGCTTGTAACTGGGTTTCTAATCGTTTTTCAAGATTACTCATCCTCAATTCTAGAGGATTATCTATTTTTTCATGCGTGGTAATTAACCCAGGAGAAGAGGATAATAACTGTATTTGCTGTAAAGCGATACTCTCCGCTTCTTTATCAACTACAAAAGCGTTAATCATCTCGATGTCAGGAACTTTCTGATTGGCGATGACAGAAGCATAATATTCTAAATCTCCACTAATAATATTATAACGTTCATCAACTTTTTTATTATCAGCTTTTTTGAGAATAGCAGGGCGAATAATTCCACCCATTTCAATAATAAGATTGGCTAAATTTTCCAATTCAGTTTCGGAGAAAGTTTCTCTGGCAACAGAAGGATTAATATCAGTAATATCGACTCGTAAAAATTTCCACATTTATTTAACTCCTATTTTAGCTAAAACTTCCAGTGCTAAGGCTTCAAATTCTGCTGCTGATACTCCCGCATCAGCTTGATGTTCGGCATAATCGATTATAGATTGGGGGGCAGGAATTTCTAAATCTCCCACGGTAACGTATTGATTTATACAGCGAGATAAAGGCATTCTTTCCGAGATAGTCGATTCCATCAAAGGTAAATTATATTTGTCTGGAATCACTTGTTTTTGTTTGGGAAAATTATATTTTAAGTATTGAGCATGGGTGGAAATTTTGGAAGGTAAAACGCCTAAAATTTGTAGGGTTGGTTTACCCAAATCTCCACGACTTTCATTGATTTCCTCTTGAACAAAGTTTTTAACGCTATCTAATCCTTGATTAGAAAATGGTTTAAGATCAGAAGGGATTATCAGATAGTCAGCTGCAATTAAAGCAATGCGTGCATATAAATCAAGTGCGGGAGGTGCATCAATAATTACAATATCGTATTGATCATTTACTTTCTCTAATTTTCTTGCCAATCTAGCAAATACCGCTGCATTATCTTTAATTTTAGCTTGGTTAGCAATTAAAGATATGTGAGAGGGAATAACATCAATTTCTGGATGATTGAATCCTTGAGACTTTCTGACGATATTCTCAATAAAAATGCGGTTACTGTTATCTAGCAAATGAAAGACATTTTTATCTTTTAAATCATCGTCATCATCGAATTGAAACTTAATTAAACCAACGGCAAAGGTACTATTAGCTTGAGCATCAATATCAATTAATAATACTCGCTTGCCTTTTTTACTCAAAGCTGCCGCTAGATTGGTAGCGACGGTGGTTTTGCCAACACCACCTTTATGATGATAAATTGCGATGGTTTTCATGGGATTTCTGTGGTTGGTTGTTGGAGAATTAAGCGGTGGAATGCCTAGGGATAAGGTTTCGTAGCCAATCAGAAATTTTAACTGTTCTAAGTGAGAGGCAATTTCTAACCCAGAACATCTAAAAACTAAATAAATTTTATCGGGTTTTCTTTGATAAAGTTGAATCTCATCACCATTGGTTAATAATCCCCACTGCACTTTAAAGTAGTTGAGATAATAACCTAAGCGGTGACGATGATTGATGAGCTTTTCTCTGGGGTTTTTAGCCTCGACAATTAGACAGTGAGAGGATAAAAACTGCCTTTTATTGATAGGTTTTTGAGCGGAAACAAGGAAATCTAAGCGTACTTTACCGAAGCTAACTTGTTGATACCAATGTTCGGCATTGTAGCCTAGTTTGGGGAGTAAATACTGGACAATTAATTTACTCTCCACTTCCCTTTCGTTATGACAATGGTGAGGGTTGAAAGTCACACATTTGAGGAAATAAGTAGTTGGACAAAAGTAAAGTTAACTGTGGGATAAGGAGTCAGGAGTCAGGAGTCAGTAAGAATTGCGGCAATTTACATTTCTTAAGATAGACAACAGAATTTATGCCCGACTACTTACTTAAAAATAACTTATTGTTAGTTTAAATGATGACAGCCCTTCCCGTCAAGGTAAAGCACAGACTAAATCCTCATACTAAATCTGGTTATTAAAGACTGATTATTTATTCCCCTTTTTGCATGAGTGCATGAGTAGAAAACGGGTTTCTCCGAGAAACCCGTTTTCTGTGAGTTACTCAACGGATATTTCAGCTGCAAGAACGAACCCCATCTATCCCAGAAAAGCTGTATATTGAGATGCACATCGGTAAATTTACGGATTTATTGCAGTAGGATGTTTATCTAGCACTTTTGGCAATGACAGAGAAAACCATCCTACCCACAGCTTAATTAATGGATCTGCATAATTTTCTCGGCTACTTTCTGGGAAATAAAAGGTAAAATTGAGCGATTTTGACTGTTATCTTTTCCCTCGGTAAATACCACCAATAGATAGGGAGTATGGTGGGGAATTTCAATATAGGCTGCATCGTGACGTACTTGACTTGTCCAACCAGCTTTTGACCAAATTTGACTATTTTCTGGTAATCCTTGTCCCAGAAATCCTAAGATTTGTGTATCATCTCCTTGACTTGTCCAATCAGCAGGATTAAGACTTCGTTTTAGTAAAGACATCATCATTTGGGAACGTTGGGAAGAAACAGCAATCCCCCCGACAATAGTATGAATTAAACGCGCCACTGCATTGCTAGTTAACATATTGCGATTCTCCATTAATTCCCCTAAAAAAGCGCGTTCACGTCCATAGGGACCATCAGACCAAGTTTTTTGATTAACGTTAATTGTCGCTAATTCTGGCCAATTTAGGGATTGAAAATAACGATTAACTATGTTGCGTTGTTGCTTCCAAGTTTCAAAGGGACCGGCGGCAATTTCTGGACCGCTAGTGGTTCCCGTCACCAGATCTACAACTAAACTGGTAGCATCATTACCAGAGTCAACAATCATGTCACGAATGGCGCGATTTAATTCGGTGTTTTCGGGAATCATTCCCCCTTCTAACCACTCATGAATTGCTACTAGATAAAATAATTTAACTAAACTAGCGGGATAGGTTCTTTCTTGTCCGCGATAACTAAATCCGCGGGGGGAATATTTCCAGAATTCTTCGTGAGAAATTGCTCCCCCCGTGTTGACGATAACGGGAGGATCATATACTATCCAAGTTAGGGCAATTTGTTCTTGAGCTAATTGGGTAAATTCTCGCCAAGTTGTTTCTAAAATATCTGTACCGAACTGTTGGAGGTGGTCTTCAGTATGAAAAAAGTTCATAGGTGTGCTGCAAAGTCAAAAGTTAGAAGGTGGATAAATTATTGAGTCGGCAATTCTCATTTTACGGTAAAATTTACCGATAATTAATTATTTGATCGCTTCTTAGTTTAATGTTTATATCTACCGATGAGGTTCATCTCTATTTTATCAGTCTTGATCCGTCTGGGGATAGACTAGAAAAACTGGCTTCTTTGCTCTCGGAAGATGAAATAATTAGAGCTAATCGTTACCATTTTCCCCAACACAAGCGGCGTTTTTTGGTGGCTAGGGGGTGTTTACGGGAGATTTTAGGGTCATATTTGGCGATAAGTCCCGAAAAAATCGAGTTTATCTACAGTGAACGGGGAAAACCGAGTATTAACTACCAATTGCAGTTTAATCTCTCCCATTCCGAGGAGATGGCAATCTGTGGCTTGACTTTAACCGCTCGCATCGGGGTAGATTTAGAGAAAATGCGCCAGATGAAAGATTTAAATAGCTTGACAAAAAGGTTTTTTTGTGCTAAGGAACACGAGCTTGTTGAAAAGTCTGCGGAGAAGGAAAAGCTATTTTTTCAGTTATGGACGGCAAAAGAGGCTTATTTAAAGGCAGTGGGAACGGGAATTAGCGGGGGACTCGATCGAGTGGAAGTGGGCCTCAATCCCTTAAAATTAGACAATGTGGCGGGGGAATGGCAATTATGGACAGCGGCAATCGGCGATAATTATCGAGCGACGGTGGTTATCGAAGGTAGCGATCGAGTGATTAAAACCTTTGGCCTTTCTGATCTATGATTAATTGGGGAGTTAATTGCCTTGAGAAATTCAGTAATTATTCCTAGCTATCTCAAAAAAAGCTTGTCCTTAATTATTACTTAACCTTGTTTTCTCTATGCGAATTGCTCTTTTTACAGAAACTTTCTTACCGAAAATCGATGGAATTGTCACCCGTCTTAAACATACCGTGGAACACCTACAAAGATTAGGTCATCAGGTATTAGTTTTCTCTCCCGATGGCGGTTTAAAGGAGTACAAAGGTGCTAAAATTCATGGAGTTACAGGGATTCCCTTACCCCTATATCCGGAATTAAAAATGGCTTTCCCCCGGCCTTCAGTCGGTCAAGCTTTAGAGAGGTTTAAACCCGATATTATTCATGTGGTTAACCCCGCTATTTTAGGGGTGGGAGGCATTTATTTTGCCAAAACTATGAACATTCCCCTCGTCGCTTCCTATCATACCCATCTCCCCCAATACCTACAACACTATGGATTAGGTTCCCTAGAAGGATTACTCTGGGAATTATTAAAACTGGCCCACAATCAAGCAAGTTTAAATCTCTGCACTTCCACTGCTATGGTGCAAGAATTATCTAGTCGTGGCATTGAAAAGGTAGAGCTTTGGCAAAGGGGAGTCGATACGGAATTATTTCAACCTCATTTAAAATCCCCAGCTATGAGACTGAAATTATCCCAAAATAACCCCGATAGTCCTCTCTTATTATATGTTGGTCGAGTGTCGGCCGAAAAAGAAATCGATCGCATTAAACCAGTATTAGAAGCGATTCCCGAAGCAAGATTTGCCATTGTGGGAGATGGTCCCCATCGGGAAGCTTTAACAAGTCATTTTGCCGACACAAATACCCATTTTGTCGGTTATTTACAGGGGTTAGAATTAGCCTCCGCTTTTGCTTCCGCAGATGCTTTTCTTTTTCCCTCACGCACAGAAACCCTCGGTTTGGTACTCTTAGAATCCATGGCTGCCGGTTGTCCGGTGGTGGCGGCAAATTCGGGGGGAATTCCCGATATTGTCACCGATGGAGTTAATGGTCATCTCTTCGATCCTAGGGATGAAAAGGGTTTAATTAGTGCCACCCAAAGATTACTAACCGCCAAGGCAGAAAGAGAGGAATTACGACGAAATGCGCGTCTAGAAGCCGAAAAATGGGCATGGCAAGCGGCCACCAAACAGTTATTAAATTACTATCACCGGGTTTTGAATAATAATTCTGTGGCTTTTGCCGCTTAATTGTTGTCAAAATGCTCGAATTTAATTGCAAAAACCTTAACCTATTGTAACTTCTATGGCCAGCGCACCCAGTACCACCTTAGATAAGTCCACCCAAGTGGTCAAAAAGACTTATCCCAACTATAAAGTTATTGTTCTCAACGATGACTTTAACACCTTCGATCATGTGGCCAATTGTTTAATTAAATATATCCCGGATATGACTACCGATCGAGCTTGGGAATTAACTAATCAAGTTCACTACCAAGGACAAGCAATTGTCTGGACAGGTCCCCAAGAACAAGCGGAACTTTATCACCAACAATTGCGACGGGAAGGATTAACTATGGCTCCTCTAGAGGCCGCATAATTATGAATAATGGTCGTTTAGTTTGGAATCATTCTACTCATATTCCGGGGTTGATTGCGGTATTAGAAAAGTTAATTACCTATCAAGGAATCACCACTGTCACCCCGGGGGTACTTTCTCGCTCAAAAGGTCATTGTCCGCGGTTACAATTGCGGATATCAGTACCAATTCGTGGTGGTTTTAAGCTGATTGCGAGGACAGGAAAAAGTGTGCAGGAAGTCTTTGTTATCACCGATTTAAACCAAGAGGATTTAGAAATGGCTATCCAAGCTTGTTTAGGAAAATAACTGTCGTGGGTGCGTTGTTGAAAGGCTGCTGGTTACTAATCATTGTTTTTCTGTTTTTCTCTGTACATTCTCTCCCTAGTTTGGCAGTAGTGGATAGGGTTCCCTTAACAGTAACTTTATTGCAGGAACGTTTAAGCGCACCCGTCCTTAAAGAAGGGATGACTACCATTAATTTAGCCAATTTAGTTATCGATATCCGCGATGAAAATAAGGAGCTGCAAGAACAATTTTATCAACAGATTCAAGGTCAAATTAATCGCGCTAAACAACCCCTAGGTTTAGATTTTAGTAATTCCTTAATTCAAGGCAATTTTATCGCTTCCCGTCTGGGTTTACCGACTCCTTTAACAAAAGTGGCTCTCGCTACCTTATTATCACCCACGGAAGAACAGTTATTACAACAGGACGAAAATTTTTTATTCGATAGCGATGAACCAGTTTTTAATGTCACAGTATTTCGCGGACCTGTGAAGTTGCAGGGAACCGTATTTATGGGAGAAGTGGACTTTTCTAAGACTTTTTTTCTGCAAATTGTCGAAGCAATGGAAGCAAAATTTAGTCGTGAAAGTAATTGGGTAGAATCTCGTTTTGCTAGGGTAGCGAAATTTACCAAAGCCAATTTTATGGGAGATGTAAATTTTAGTCAAAGTCAATTTTTAAATAAAGCCATCTTTCGCACAGCCCATTTTAAAAGTATTACTAACTTCCATCGCAGTCATTTTACTGCCGAAGCTTATTTTGATCAAACTAAATACGATAAAACCGCAGATTTTACCCGTACTTTCTGGGAAAAGGAAGCCAATTTTTCCCAAAGTCAATGGCGAGATCGTCCGCTATTTTCTAAGAGTAGATTTTTAAGTTTATTAACCTTTAGAAATGCCACTTTTGAAAAATCGGGTGCTTTCCGGTCTAGTTATTTTAATGGTGTGGTTAGTTTTCAAGATGTGAAACTTTTAGATCAGGTAGATTTTAGTAATTCCACTTTTACTAAAAATAGTTATTTAAGTGTATCAGGATTAGCTTTTGATTCCGATAAAGCGAAAATCCTGGGAGATAGAGGAGTAATTGGTCAGGCAATTTATTTACCAAACCTAACAGGAAATGAGACAGTTTTAAGAAATTTAGTTCGTAATTTTCGCTCCCTAGAACAAATTGCCGATGCCAATCAAATTGAATATAAAACCGAAAAATTGCGATTACAACAGTTAAAACAAAAGCTAAATAATATCTCATTTATTCGCCTAATTAACCTCACTTGGGTAGCTGATTTTCTGCATACTTCTTTCCTTGCTTTACTATTACTCTTAAGTCAAGATGGTACAAATTTTAGTTTAGTTTTCGGGACAGGAATCATAATTTTTGCCTATTTTGGCTGTTTATTTTGGTTAATCGATCGCGTGCGTCGTCTCACTCCTAAACCAGTAATTCCTAGTCGTTATGAAATCTTTTGTATGGTAACTAGCTATATTATTCTCACCCTTTCAGGTGTGTTTAATATCCTACAATCTGCCAGTCGTCCCCTACTAACTTTAACAGCTATTGCCCTAATTCTTGTCCCCTTACCTTTAATTTTAGTTATCGAACTTTATCGTCGGGGACGCTATCACGATTTAATGGATAGTTCCTATTTCCTGCAAGATGGTAGTATGCGACAATTACGCTTATTAATCACCCGTTTACCCGTGGTTCCCGAATTCCCCCTCTTTCGCGATCGTTATAATCCTATTCCTTGGCAAAAGCGTTGGAATTGGTTAAATTATTACGATTTAAGTCTCAATAATTTGCTAAAATTAGGCTTTAATGATTGGCGAGTTCGCGATCGAGAATTACCCGCTATTATTTCTTTTTTAGTTTGGTATCAATGGGGTATCGGCATCTTTTATATCACTCTCCTTATCTGGACTCTCTCGCGCACGATTCCGGGGTTAAATCTCTTGATTTATTTAAAATAAACTGTAAAAATTTAAATACAGCAGTTATCTTTTCGTTTTGGGGAGCAGAAATATGAGTGGAAAAATGACCCTTACTTTGAACCGTGATACCTACGGAAGGTTAAGCTGTTCGTAATTTAATGCTTGACAGCTTAGTGAGTGTTCGCCGTGATTTTCTATCACTGTTTGAGGAATCGAATTAGAATCTTGATAATCTTACTAAAGAAGAAAAAAACATGAATGCCAAATTGATTGAATCTCTCGTCCAAATTATCGAAAATTTGGGTTAAAACCCCGTCGTTTTACGACGGCTTTTCCTGATTTTTGATGTAGCACTTAAGAACTTCCAGTGGCGCACCTCCTACAGAAGATACAAAATAACTGGGCGAC
>NZ_JADBUE010000163.1:0-26002 GCF_020245805.1 Microcystis sp. M179S2
GAAAGACATTTGGCGATTTTTGTCAATTGTTTTTGATCTAGAGCGAACTAATCAATTAAGTCTCTTGCCAGATAAGGATTTAGTCGATTTATGCTCCCCTATCGAACCATACTAAGTAACGAAGAACCCTAATATTTAACAGTAAAGCCGTCGTAGAACGACGGGGTTTCAGACCCAAATTTTCGATGATTAAAGCTATTTCTGACCTCCAGGGATTCCGAGGTCTCATTCTGCCGATCATCGTCGGTGCGCTCAGTGCTACTATTGGTGCGGTGATTACCGTAGCGGCAAAAATGTTGTTGATCGGCAATAGTCCCTGATCGAGATAAGATTAATTCTCGTGGTGATAGGGAGGACATTTGTGAATAAACTAAGCATTCTGGTTCTGCACGGGCCGAATTTAAACCTATTGGGGAAAAGAGAGCCGAATCTCTACGGTAACGTCAATTTAGAGGCGATTAACCGGTTTTTAAACGAAGAAGCTACCCGTTTAGGGGTGAATTTAACCGCACACCAGTCCAATCAGGAAGGGCAATTAGTGGACTGGATTCAGCAAGCATGGGGTCAGCATGACGGTATTTTGATTAATGCGGGAGCTTATACTCACACCAGTATCGCCATCCGCGACGCACTATTAGGCACAAAAATGGCCTGTGTGGAAGTACACTTAAGCAATATTTACAAACGCGAGTCTTTTCGTCATCATTCCTACATTGCCGATATAGCCATCGGACAGATTAGCGGTTTTGGGGCCGAAAGTTATCGCCTAGGATTATGGGCATTAGTCGATTATTTGCAAAAGAATAGAGAAGGCTAATTAGGCAAGGGATTCTCCCACTTCTAAGAGGGGACAAAAGGGAAAATAGGGGGAAACCGTCCAACGATAGAATTTTTTGCTGCTGGTGGACTGGAGATTAAAACGCAGGGAAACAAAGGGGAAAAAGGGAGACACGGAACAATTCCAACTGAAAGCCGGCTTAGAAGTGCTATGATCGCCCTGCAAAGACCAAGCCGGGTATTGAAAAACCTCCCGGACGAGGGATTTTCCTTCATCGCTAACTTGGGCGCAGCTGCGACTAATGCGCGAAACCAAACAGAGACTATTACTGACACAATTATCATTGGAAGCCACGATCAAGAGATCTTCCCCGGTGGTGGTTAGTTCAAAAGCGATAAAATCTCCAGCTTGCCAACGACTAAGGACTTGTCCCTGGGCATTCTGGTAGATAGCGCTGCAGTTTTCGGGATCGAGAAGACGATTACTATCGGGGTCTAAGTAACCGCAAACCTTTCCCATCAGACGAGTTCCATCCTGAAACCCATACACCCAATCAAAGGTATCGATGTTAGCGGCCCCTTGATTGCTTTTGTTGACCAATAGTAATCGATCGCTGACCACGGTTATTAATTCTCTATAAAACTAAGCTCCTTTTAATAACAAAGGTATCACTAAATACAAATTCCCCAAGGAAAAGATTTATTAATCTTAACTTGTCGGCCCCAGGGGAGAGTGAACTGGTCAACTTAAATCAAGGCCAAAACCTGCTATCTTATGGGGAGACAAAAATTATCTAGATCTTGTTTTAGCGAGTGGTAGTAAGGGCATGGCGTACAAGCGGGTATTATTAAAACTGAGTGGGGAGGCCTTAATGGGCAATCTCGGCTATGGGATCGACCCGATGGTGGTTTCCGCTATCGCTCTGGAAATCTCCGAAGTGGTTGACCAAGGCATCCAATTGGCGATCGTGGTCGGTGGCGGCAATATTTTTCGCGGGGTGAAAGCCGCCTCGGCCGGCATGGATCGGGCCACGGCCGATTATATTGGTATGATAGCAACAGTCATGAACGCTATGACCTTGCAGGATGCCCTAGAACGAGCGCAAGTACCGACTAGGGTATTAACGGCGATTGCCATGCAGGAATTAGCTGAACCCTACATCCGCCGGCGAGCAATCCGTCATCTGGAAAAAGGTCGGGTGGTGGTTTTCGGTGCGGGATCGGGTAATCCTTTCTTTACCACCGATACCACGGCGGCCCTGCGCGCCGCCGAAATCGATGCGGAAGTGGTGTTTAAAGCGACGAAAGTGGATGGAGTTTATGATTCCGATCCCTCCCATAACCCTAACGCGCGACGCTTTCAAAGTCTTACCTACGGTCATGTGCTGACTCATGATCTGCGGGTGATGGACGGAACGGCGATCGCTCTGTGCAAGGAAAATAATATCCCGATAGTCGTTTTCGATCTGTCGGTGACAGGTAATATTGTTCGCGCTGTCAAAGGTGAACCCGTTGGAACATTGGTAGGAGGATTCTGTGAAGTTAGCTGAAGTTCAAGACCAGATGCAGAAAACCGTCGAATCAACCCAGAGAGCTTTTAATACGATTCGTACCGGCCGGGCAAATGCTTCTCTTTTAGATCGGATCGTGGTGGAGTATTATGGCATGGAAACTCCCCTCAAGTCCCTGGCGACAATTAGCACTCCCGACGCGACCACGATCGCGATTCAACCCTTCGATCGCACCAGTATGGGGGCGATCGAAAAGGCGATTTCTCTCTCGGACGTGGGTTTAACCCCCAGTAATGACGGTCAGATCATTCGTTTGAATATCCCTCCCCTCACTAGCGATCGCCGCAAGGAATTGGTCAAATTAGCGGCGAAATTGGCCGAAGAAGGAAAGGTGGCTATCCGCAATATTCGCCGGGATGCGATCGATGCTATCCGTAAACGGGAAAAAGGTCACGAAATTTCTGAGGATGAATCCAGGGATTTACAGGATCAAGTGCAGAAATCCACCGATAAATTTATCGCCAAAATCGAGGATTTGTTAACGACAAAAGAAAAAGATATCATGACCGTTTAAGTTTTTTCTCCTCATGGATAGAACAGGCTTTTTGTCTGTTCTATTTAGCTTTTTATCCCTATTTCAAAGGTATAGGGGAGTGATACTAAATCCTGTTATAATAAAACAAGTAAAGACGAGGAGATAAAATGCCCAAGAAAGCTTACTTAGCCGAACATCTAAGTTCAGAGGAACTGAAAGATAGATACAGAAGCAGTCAAGACTCAGTGGAAACAAGAAGATGGCACTTATTGGGTCAAATATCCTTAGGATGGACAATCAAAAATGCGGCGGTAGCTGTGGGGTTAGATTATCAATATAGTTTTAGAATTCTCAAGAAATATAATGAATTAGGAGAAGAAGGAGTTAAAAATCTCAAGAAAAAAAGTGCAGAACATCGGAGAGGAAAAGAACCTTTATTGAAGGAAGAACAATTTCAAAAATTAAAAGAAGAACTGAAAGAACGTCCTGCGGATGGAGGAATTTGGACAGGACTGAAGGTAGCCAGATGGATAGAAAAGGAAACGGGGCGAGAAAAAGTTTGGAATCAAAGGGGATGGGATTACCTAAAAAAGTCGAGATATTCTTGTCAAAAACCCAGGCCAAAACATAAAAAGGGAGACCCAGTTGAACAAGAAAAATTTCCGCAAAATTTACCAGTAAAAGTCCAAGAATTAATAGATAAATTTCCCAATTATCAAGGAGAAGTCTGGTTCTTTGACGAACATCGAGTTGGCTTAAAACCAATCATTAGAAAAGTCTGGGAACCAATAGGAGAAAGGCCTTCTGCCCTAGTGCATCATCGTTATGAATGGTTATATGTTTACGGGTTTGTTGAGCCAAAAACAGGAAAAACACTCTGGTATTTAATCCCAATAGTTAATCATCAATGGTTAAGTTTAGTCTATCAATCTTTTGCAAAAGATGTCGGGTTATCGGCTCCCAAAAATTGTCCTATTAGTACAAGATAATGCTGGGTGGCCTAGAAGTGAAAAACTTGAAGTTCTTGATGGAATCATGCTCGATTTTCTACCGGCTTATTCGCCAGAACTACAGCCAGCCGAGAGATTGTGGTCTCTAGTAGATGAACCTCTGGTTAATGAGTATTTTGAAACAATTGAAGAAATAGAAGAAATTCTGATAACTCGTTGTCAGTATCTCGAAACAATGACTAATGAAATTAAAAACTTGACTAACTATCATTGGCTAACTTATGACTGATTGTTATCATCTTTTTAAAACAGGATTTAGGATCAATTTGGGCATAATTACCGCAGAAGGTTTTCTAGTATTCCACTCAGGTGGATATTACCGCATTTCTACAGCCAAAAGTCTATTGGTCTGTCAATCTTGAAATTGTGGATAGGGCAATGCTGCCAAATTATTCGCCCCCAATCCCTCAAAATCACCTTGACAGACCAATAGAATCGCCCTTAATTTTTGTGGATTACCAGTCCCTAACTATATTCTTCTCCGACACTGAGATTAAAGAGCATTTGCAGGGATTGTAAACAGCGCTTACGCGCTTCGATATCCTGTTGGGCGCGCAGTTGTACCATGGGTTCGTGAAGGATTTTATTGACGATACCGCGGGTCATTGCTTCGATAACTTCTTGGTGTTTTTCGGCGAATTCCGTCCCCAAACGGGAGAGGGCCTTTTCTAATTCCTGTTCGCGAATATCTTCAATTTTGCTTCTTAAACAGCTAATTGTCGGTACAGTGTCCAAAGAACGCCACCAAAGCTCGAAAGCTTCCACTTCCTGCTCTAGGAGTGCCTCTGCTTCCCTGGCCATCTGACGGCGACTTTCCTGATTGGCGGCAACCACCGCTTTGAGATCATCGACGTTAAAAGCTTGCACTTGTGCCAATTCCTTCACGTCGGTATGGACGTTGCGGGGAACAGAAATATCGATTAACATCAGCGAATTAGCAGAAATCGTCACTTCTGTCAATAAAGTTTTAGTTAAAATTGGTTCCGTGGCTCCGGTACTGGTAAAGACGATATCCGATGCCGCTACTGTAGTCATCATCTCTTCTAAGCCATATAGTTGCAGCGGTAGGTGAGGAAATTCACGGGCCAACTCCTGGGCCCGTCTTTGGGAGCGATTGACGATCGCAATTTGCTGAGAACCCTTAGCCAGAAGGTGAGTAACTAATAATCGGGACATTTTCCCTGCCCCGATAATAGCGATTTTCTTGCTGCTGAGGTCTGCCACCTTAGCATGGGCTAACTCCACCGCCGCCGAACTGATCGATACGGCTCCCGTGCCGATGCTGGTTTCCGTGCGAACGCGTTTACCGGCAGTCATCGCTTGTTTAAACAGGCGATCGAGTAATTGACTAATAGTATTGTACTTTTGAGCTAATTTATGGGTATTTTTAACTTGCGCGAGAATTTGCCCTTCACCGAGGACAAGACTTTCTAAACCGGCCGACACCCGCAGCAGATGGCGGACAGCATCCTGATGCAGCAGGGTAAACAGATAACGACGCAGGACATTAAGGGGAATATGCCCGATTTCAGCGAGAAACTGGGTAATTTCCACCACGCCCTTTTCCGTATCCGTAACCACGGCGTAGATCTCCAAACGGTTACAGGTGCTGATAATCGCCACCTCTTGGATGTGGGGATAACCCTTGAGGTGGGTAAGGGCGGACTCGATTTTCGCTTCCGGGATACTCAATTTTTCGCGAATTTCCACAGGGGCTGTCTTGTGACTCAAGCCCACTACAGCAATATTCATTTATGTTCTCCTACAAATGTTGCTCAGGCTACAAAAATTATTGATAAAGATCAGTGCGTTATGTCTCTAATTGTTGCAATTTAGTCCCAATCGGGATGCAAATAAAAGATGTTTGAAAAAAAACTTTATATATTTTTACCAATGGGGGCGAGGTGAGCCATGCCCACCCCACCGGGTCAGGGAATTATCTCAGTTGAATGTATTTGGGTTGGTCGAACAGGTGAACGGTATCGACAAAGCGAGCGGTTTTCGATTGGGTGGAGATAACCAAGCTTTGGGTACGAGCGCCACCATGGAAGAAGCGTACCCCTTCCATCAGGGTGCCGGGGGTGATCCCACAGGCGGCAAAGAGGACGGTTTCGCCACTGGCTAATTCTTCGCAACCGTAAACGCGATCGGGATTGGTGATACCCATTTCTTGCAGACGAGCGAGATTACCCTCTCTGCTTTCGCCGATTAAACCGGTTTTGACCACTTCGGGATCATAGATTAATTGTCCCTGGAAGTGACCGCCTAGACAACGCATAGCCGCCGCCGAGATTACCCCTTCCGGAGCGGCACCGATACCCATGAGAGCATGAATATTAGTTCCCGAAAAAGCGCAGGAAATAGCGGCCGATACGTCACCATCGCTGATCAGACGAACTCTGGCCCCGGCGTTGCGGATTTCTTGGATTAATTCCTTGTGACGGGGACGATCCATAACTACTACCACCAGTTCTTCGATGGAACGATTGAGACAATCGGAAAGGACTTTCAGGTTTTCCGTCGCCGATTTATTAATATCCACATGACCTTTAGCTGCTGGGGGAGCGGCTAATTTTTTCATATAAAAGTCAGGAGCGGCGAATAACCCACCTTTTTCGGAGATCGCTAACACGGCCATAGAACCATTTTGACCGTAGGCAACCAAGTTAGTGCCTTCGCAGGGATCGACGGCGATATCGATTTCGACTAATTCGTCGGGATTACAATATTGTTTGGCATCAGCTTGGGTACAGATACCCACTTCTTCGCCAATATAGAGCATGGGAGCTTCGTCTCTTTCCCCTTCTCCAATAACGATGCGACCGCGCATATGGATTTTATTCATCCGTTCGCGCATCGCTTCTACAGCGACGTGATCGGCGGTATTTTTTTCGCCTTTACCCATCCACTTCGAGGAGGCAATGGCAGCCTGTTCGACCACTTCGATAATTTCTAACCCTAGCGTACTTTCCACTCGATGATCCTCCCTACAGCTGATCTATGATTTATCTAGTGAGTTTGTTTCCTTAACAGTCAAAAGTCTATCACCAGACGGGGATCATTCTTAAGTTTTTATGCAGATCATCTGGAGGAGACTGGTATAGCTAGGGAGTTTTTGCCAGCACTGTCCCCTCCATCTCAGTTATTGAGACCTTGATCGCTGATTTCGGCGTTAAACGACGGATAAATTCCAGGGGTAACCCGTCTGTATCGGCAATAAAGGTGACTTCATAGACATGATCGCCGATCATCTGTTGTTGGGGTGGCAAAAGAATTTTTAAAGGTTGATATAAATCGGCATCCTCTTGATGAGCTTGCTGAAAGTTATTTGTTAATTTTTCTAACCATTCTGGTAAATTGCTGACATTTTCTGTTAGGTCAAAAGACAAGTGATAATAACCGACATAATGCTGATCGCTAAAGGCATCGGGGGCGGGTTTCGGTTGAGGAATTTGGATTAATTCGATGCGTCCGTTTAACCCCGTTAGCCAACAGGCCAAAGTATAACCCGTGGTGAATCTTTCCTCGAGGGTAAAACCGAGAAGTTGGTAAAAAGCGATCGCCCGATGGATATTAGCGGTGCGGATAGAAGCATGGTGCATTTTCAGGAGAAAGAATTATGAAGTGGGGAAGTGGGGAAATGGGGAAATGGGGAAGTGGGGAAATGGGGAGAGTAAATAAAAATAATCTCCTGCCTCCTATCTCCTGACTCCCGATGGCTATTGATTAATCAAAAAGACGAAAATAGGGATAACGTTTGGGAACCCCCGGTTCTTTTTCCAGATCAAAATTAATTACATCCCAACAGGGTTCATCGGGGGCATCGGGGCTAAATTCTACTGGTAAACCGTAGAGACGGGGAATAGTGGCTTCACCCTGTCCATTACCGCGCCAAGTGGTGTTACGTTCTAGGTAGGAACTAACTAAATCGCGATAACGGTTGGCAATAATTACTTTAGTCGCTTTAAATCCTTGAGTATAGAGGCGATCGAGTGCTTCGTGAATCTCAAAACGAATACCATCCGGGTGAGTGTGTTGACGATACCACTCACCATTCCAGAGTCGCCAATGCCGTCCTGACTGCAAGTGAACCAACTCTCCCGTTTTGGGATCGGCTTCAAAAGCTCCATGGCGCGGACACAAATAGGTATCCGTCAAAGTGAGGGCGGGGATTAGCTGCCGACAGTGAGGACAATGGATATCGGGGCCAAAAACAGGGTATTGTAAACTTGCATTGATCATGGAAGAACCTAAACTAAAAATTGCTATCTTTGTACCAATAATCCTATCCATATTATACCCAACCAAATTGGACGGGTATTCTCTTTCGACTTTAGTGTAGATCCTTTCATGTCTTTAGATAACTTAAGATCAACTTCTAATTTCTGGCCGCTTGTCGATGTCAGTCAAGCGGCTTTTATCGCCCCCAATGCCACGGTAATGGGCGATATTTCCCTAGCTGTCGGGGTGAGTGTTTGGTATGGGGCGGTATTGCGCGCCGACGTGGAACGCATCGAAATTGGGGCCTATACTAATATCCAAGATGGGGCAATCCTACACGGAGATCCGGGCAAAATTACTATCCTTGAAGATTACGTTACCATCGGGCATCGGGCGGTAATTCACGCAGCCCATATTGAACGCGGTTGTTTAATCGGCATTGGGGCAGTGATTCTCGATGGTGTGCGCGTCGGGGCGGGTAGTATTGTCGGGGCGGGTAGTATTGTAACAAAAGATATACCACCGCGATCTTTAGTGGTGGGTATTCCCGCTAAACGCGTCCGGGAAGTGTCGCCACAGGAGGCTCAAGAGTTGATCGAACACGCCGAGCGCTATGCTAAACTTGCCCTCGTTCATGGGGGAAAAGCTACTGATACTGGATTCCCAAAACGGGCGGATTAGGGTATAAATATAAAATGAGAATCAAGTAACAATCTTTTAAGCACTGACCGAGGAGAAGGAAATCTATGGACTGGAGAGTGTTGATCGTTTTAACCCCTTTGCTTATTGCTGGTGGCTGGGCTTTCTTCAATATCGGCGCTGCCGCTATTAGACAAGCTCAACAGTTTCTCAGCAAACAAAGTTAATAAAAGTTTATACTTCTTAGTAAAACCGATCCCCTAGGCGATCGGTTTTTAATTTTTCCTGATGGGGCTATCGCTGATTGGGGTGTGGGGTGTGGGGTGTGGGGTGTAGGGTGTGGGGGGAATAAATAAAAATAATCTCCTGAATCCTGACTCCTGACTCCTGACTCCTGACTCCTGACTCCTGAATCCTGACTCCTGACTCCTGAATCCTGACTCCTGACTCCTGAATCCTGACTCCTGACTCCTGAATCCTGTCTCCTAACCCCACCAATATACCTTTTCAGCAAACCCTACCTAACCATGAAATCTAATTGTCAAAATCTCATTGAAGAGCTTTCCCATCTAGAAATTATCACCGATCCGGGGCAAGTGGCGAAACTTTCCTTAGATTATTATCATTTTAGTCCCATTTTAGAGGCACAACTGCAAGATAAACGGGCTGATGTAGTCATTCGTCCCCACAATAGCCAAGAGGTTATTGACATCGCTAAAACCTGCGTTAAATACCAAATTCCTTTAACAGTTAGAGGTGCGGGTACAGGTAATTATGGTCAATGTGTTCCCTTGCGGGGAGGAGTAATGTTAGACACAACCAAACTAACAAAAATTATCTCGATCGAACCGGGGACAGCCAGGGTAGAAGCGGGGGTAAAAATGGCATTTTTTGATAAACAAGCTCGCGCAATTGGTTGGGAATTAAGAATGGCTCCCTCTACCTATCGGACGGCGACAATTGGCGGTTTTATCGGGGGTGGCAGTGTGGGCATGGGTTCAATTAATTATGGACAATTGAAGGATAGAGGCAATCTGCAAGCAGTGCAATTAGTCACCCTAGAAGCGGAACCAAAAATTATCGAATTACGGGGGGATGAGGTAGAAAAAGTCAATCATGCCTACGGAACCAATGGCATTATTACCGAGTTAGAAATAGCCCTCGCTCCCTGTTATCCTTGGGCAGAATTTATCGTTACTTTTGCCGATTTTCTCACCGCCGCTAAATTCGGTCAAGCTCTTAGTGATAGTGATGGCATCGTCAAGAAAATGGTTAGTGTTCACTCTTGGCCAATTCCCGCTTATTTTACTGCTCTTAAGGATTATTTAACCACGGGGAAAGCGGCAGTTTTGTTAATAGTATCGGACAGCGATCGAGTTGCATTAGAGTCTTTAATTCAAGAATATAATGGTGAACTTACTTACTATAAAACGCCAGAAGAAACCCAAAAAGGCAACAGTATCTTAGAATTTACTTGGAATCATACCACTCTCCATGCGCGTAGTTTTAACCCCAAGATAACTTATCTACAAGCTTTTTATTTTAATCTAGCCACGGTAGAGAAACTCCATAATTATTTTGGTGAGGAAATAATGATGCACCTAGAATTTTTGAAATTTCAAGGTAAAGTTATTCCCGCCGGTCTTCCCTTGCTAGAATTTACCACAGAAACTCGATTAAATGAGATTATTGCTATCTATGAACAACAGGGGGCAGCCATTGCCAATCCTCACACTTATATCATGGAAGATGGCGGCAGCAGACAGATTAATCCGCTACAACTAGAATTTAAACAACTCGTCGATCCCTACGGATTGAACAATCCGGGTAAAATGCGAGCATGGGTTGAAGCAAGGGGGTAGGGGTTCGATTCAGGCTAAATTAAACAAGATAGTTCACCGCTACTACCGAATTACTAACCGGTGAAAAGGGAGTGGGGAAAACAAAACTCCCCGCTGCCCCCTGCCTATTCCCAGACTTACCCCGATCCGATACAATTAAACGGTTGTCTTGGAATAATTAATAGTGATCGAGCGTTATACTCTCCCTGCAATGGGGAATTTGTGGACGGATAGATATAAATATCAAACATGGCTAGAGGTAGAGATAGCCGTCTGTGAAGCGCAGGCCGAATTAGGCTATATTCCCGCGGATGCAGTGGAAGAAATTAAGGCAAAAGCTAATTTTGATCCCGATCGCATTTTAGAAATAGAAGCAGAAGTGCGCCACGATGTCATCGCCTTTTTAACAAATGTTAACGAATATGTGGGCGAGCCGGGGCGTTATATTCATTTGGGTTTAACCAGTTCCGATGTACTAGATACTGCCCTGTCCTTACAATTAGTCGCCAGTTTAAACCTGATTCTAGAACAATTAGAAGATTTCATTCAAGCCCTGCGCTATCGCGCCCAAGAACACCGTTATACAGTCATGGTGGGACGTTCCCACGGCATTCACGCCGAACCGATCACCTTTGGCTTTAAACTAGCGGGATGGTTAGCGGAAGTGCTGCGGGGACGCGATCGTTTAATTCGCTTGCGCCAAGACATCGCCATCGGTAAAATATCCGGTGCAGTGGGAACCTATGCCAATATTGACCCGAAAATTGAGGCGTTAACCTGTCAGAAGCTAGGATTAGAACCGGATACCGCTTCCACTCAAGTGATCTCCCGCGATCGACACGCCGATTATGTGCAACAATTAGCTTTATTGGCGGCTTCGATCGAACGTTTTGCCGTGGAGATTCGCAACCTGCAAAGAACTGATGTCCTAGAAGTGGAAGAATACTTTTCCAAAGGACAAAAAGGCTCCTCCGCTATGCCCCATAAACGTAATCCCATCCGCTCAGAACGCTTAACGGGAATGGCGAGAATTATCCGTAGTCATAGCGTTTCCGCCTTAGAAAATATCGCCCTCTGGCACGAAAGAGATATTTCCCATAGTTCCGTAGAACGGGTAATGCTGCCAGATGTTTGCATTTTGACCCACTTTATGCTCAAGGAAATCACCGATTTAGTCAAAAATCTGCTGGTGTATCCCGAAAACATGAAGCGAAATATGAATGTCTATGGTGGTGTGATTTTCAGTCAAAGAGTTCTTTTAACTTTAGTGAGTAAGGGAATTAGCCGGGAATCTGCCTATAAAATCGTCCAAGAAAACGCCCATCGCGCTTGGAACACCGATAACGGCAATTTTAAAGCTTTTATCGGTCAAGATGAGCGAGTTACCGCTATTTTATCCCCCGACGAGATCGAAAGTTGCTTTGATCCCCAGCAGCACCTAAATCATCTTAATAGCATCTACCAAAGGTTAGATATTTAAGGAGCTTTCAGTGATCAGCTAACCACTAGCTTGTTGCTTTAGAAAGGTAATGACAGCGTTTTGGATTGTCGGTTGGCGATCGATCTTTTCTCAGAAAGCGATCGCTATTCGTTTCTCGATCAAGGTCGCGTTTGAAGATAAAACTAAAGAATCGGCGCAAGCGAGTACGAATCGGGTAAAATAAGGGTCTGTATTCGGAGTGTTCGTTTTTATGATGAAAATCAAACTCTTGAATTTAGGTAGTATTAAAGAGGCAGAAGTGGATCTTCGGCCTCTAACCGTTATTATTGGCCCGAATAATTCTAATAAAACTTATATCGCCTACTCGATTTATGGGTTATGGATTAATCATCGTGACGGCCTTTTTTTTTCTAGTGAAATTTTAGAAAAAATAGAATTTACAAATCAAGCCGATCATTGGTCTTTAAAAATAGACCGACGTTTTTATGATGTTATATCCGAAATTGTTCAAAAGTCCGCATCTGAATTTAGCGGGATAAAACTACAATCTTTTTTCCAAGATTCTAGCGGCAAGATTTTTGAAAAAACGAAATTCAGTATCGAAATTTCCGAAGATGATATTAAAACAGCTATAGAAAAAGTTTTAGCGCATATAATTGAGTATCGCCAGTCATTAGCTTCATTTGGAATCAAGAAAATCGAGCGAAGCGACAACAATAATGAGATTTTATTTTATCCAGAAAAAGAAGCTGAAATTTATGATTATAAAAACATGGTTCTTCTTGATTTTGTTGCTGGTGTTGTAACATTTTCATTTTCTTACATACTTCCTTTACCCGCCGAAAGAAACGTTTTTATAAATACCTATAAAGTGCTGGCTAATAGAAGATATAAGCTACTTAAAGAGAATCAGAGAGAGCTATTGATACAAGGACGTATTAATCGAGATAGACAGTTAGAGTTACTAAAAGAACAGGGGGATATTCGATATCCTCAACCAGTAGAGGATTTTTTAGATTTTTTAACTGACATAGAACTAGAAAATAAGCCCGATCCCATTGCCAAAAACAAAAATGATTTTCAAAAATTAGCCGATCAAATTGAAAAGTATATTCAAAATAACAATAAAACAATCTTTAAAAAGACTAAATTCGGAGGCAGAGAAATTAAAGTTTCGGTAAAAAGAAGTTTAGAGATCGATCTTTATAATGCTTCCTCGTCTATTAAACAATTAGCCCCGCTTTTACTCTATTTGCGCTATCGAGCAAAATCGGGGGATTTTCTGGTGATCGATGAGCCTGAAATGAACTTACATCCAGAATCTCAGGTAAAATTGTTAGAATCTTTAGCGATTTTAGTAAATTTAGGAGTTAGAATTTTATTGACGACTCATAGCCCCTATTTGATGGCTCATCTTAACAATATCGTTAATGGTAATCACCAAAATCCAGAACTTTTAGCCGAACAAGCTAAATTGCTTTATCTGCAAGATAGCCGAGCTTTTCTTAAAATGGAACAGGTTAGCGCCTATGAAATAAAAAATAATAAATTACTTTCTTTACACGACCCTGAATACGGTATTCGTTGGGATACTCTCAGCGATGTATCAGTTGATATTCAACAAAAGTTTTTTGCAATTTATGAAGCAGGACAACAAAACCAAGAAACCGAAGAAGGATGTTCCTCAGAAGAAGAATAAACTCGATTGGCAAAAATTTAACTTTTTAGAAAATCTGCTTATTTTCTGTACCGTACCCGATCGGATCGCTCCACCCGAAAGCGGTGTCAGCTTTCGGATTACCAAGCCAGAAAAAGATTCCGTTTGTATTTTATTTAAAACTGATCGTCGGGAGGATCCTCTTGTTAGAAATCAAAAGCAGAAAAGACCTGATTATTTATCTCTTTTTATTCAGAATGACTTACTTCTGCTGACAATTATCGAGATGAAGGGAACTAATAAAAATTCCACGAGTACAGCTATCGAACAAATTACAACTTTTAGAGATATTTTAAAACGAGAAATTGCCGATCATGTCACCAGTAAACTCAAATATAAATTACAAGCTATCCTATTAACTCCCTATAATGCCGATATTCCTCGAAAGGCGATCAAAGAGGAAGCGGAGAAAGGATTTATTATTTTACCTATCCCGTATGATTCTAAAGCGGAGCTTTATCGTTATGTTTCCAAGACTCACAGTAAAGAGGATTTAAGCAAAAAAAATTATATTCACGACGAGCAACATAAAGAATCCGATTGTTTGTTAATCGAAAAATTGTTGGCTAGACAAGCATCGGACAAACGTAAACAGGATAACTATTATTCATGTAAATTCACTCCCGCCAAAGATAGACAAGGCATCTATATAGATTATCAGGTGTCGAGCGATCGAGACTTGATCACCCTATTAACCGATCCGCAGGGAAAGAAAGTTCAATTGGCTTACTGTAGTGATGATTCTCAAAGTTCAATCGATCAAATTCAGGAAGAGATTAAAAATTTAAACATATATGGAATGGTAGAGATGGTAAGTCGCCTAATCAATAGTTAGTATAAAAAAAAGGTTAATTGCTTTTTATTCTCTTTGATAACAGGGTGAAAATTACTGCTTTTCATCTTAATTCGCTTCCCTTCAATAGTGGATATTATAGTGGTAAGTTGAGAAAGCCAAATGCTGACATTTTTATCATCTTGCCAATTAATTAATTGACTCACCAGAACTGGAGAATGAGTGTTCACTATTACTTGGCGTAAAGGCATTTCAGTATCTTCAAAATCGACAGTTAGCTCTTTTAATAATCTTGCCATTGCTTCAATACGAAAAGGATGAATGCCATTTTCTGGCTCTTCAAAACACAGTAATCCTGTGTGTTGTCGGTCGTATTGCAGGACACATAATGTTAATAAACGTAGGGTTCCTTCGGAAAGCACTCTCGAAGAAAACTCCCGACCATCATCGCCTTTTACCTTGATAATAAATTGTCGATTTGCTTTGTCATCATAAACATTAACTTCTGTAAGATTCGGTAGCAGGTTATTGAGATCACGGGAAATTGCTGTGAGGGTATATTCATCATCTTGTTTGATGCGAAATAAAGCAGCGGCTAAATTCTTTCCGCTTGCTGTTATTGTATCTCTGATGCCCATATCTTGACGCGTAGGTTCTCGCAGATCTTCGGGATTAAGCTGCATAAACTTCCAACTCAGCATTTCTTGTTTGGCGGCTAATATATGTTGAAAATCTATAGTATTAATGCTGCTTAAAACAGTTTGTGATGCGCTTTTTGCGGGAAATACTTTTTTATTCCCTTGTTGACCATCTTGATGTACAACAATGGTAGCAATACCATTAATATCTTCAGTCTTAATATAAGGAATGGCTCTCCTACCCGTTACTTTTGGTCGCCAAGTTTCCAATACTGTCTTAGGAATATAATTTTTTACCCAATTATCTTCATTGTGCTTTAAATTTTCTAAACGTTCATCAACAATATACAAGTTTTCAAATCCACTTATATTAGACTCCCGTTTAATTTTTAATTGATAGCGTAATCTTGTATATTTAAGATCGACTTCCCCACCCCAATTATCTTTTACCTTGCGATTGACTAACATTTCCACTATAAATTCCATTTCCGTGGCGTAGTCGTCCTCATCATACTGGGTAAAAAGTTCGCTAGGATGTCCTCGTTGCTCGCTAAAAGCCGTCTTCAGATCCACTTCTGCCAGCCGCGCCAACAATTGCAAAGCATCAAATAAATTACTCTTACCAGAAGCATTAACCCCAGCAACTACAGTAAGCGGCGTAAATACCATTTTAAAATTATCAAAGGATTTAAAGCCATGAATTTTAATATAAGTAATCATAGTTTTAGGCGATAGGTAATATTAAAACATCAGCGCAATATTTAACCATACTGGATAATCTTCTCAACTGTCGCCCGATACTGTCCCACTATAATCTAGACATTGGTTTACAGAGGTAGTGCGATGCCGCAGATTTTGTCGGGTGCGTTCCCTGCTGCAACGAGGGGGAACGCACCTTACCGATCGATTCCTGAGAGTATAGGGTCTTAGTCTGACAAGGCCCATAGACAACAAGCTTATCTGGCTGACGGCCGGCGGCTGATGACCGGCGGCTAAAAATTAACATTGCAAGAAAACTTAACAATTGGCCAAGAAACTCGATCGAGTAGGTAGAATAGCAAGTAAACCATTTTGTAAACTCCAACCGATTAATTAACCAGAATAGAGATAACCCAGAACGCCTGTGATAGATAAAAGACGCACTACTCGCGATCTCCCCCAAATTAACGAAAGAATCCGCTTTCCCGAAATCCGCGTTATCGATAGCGACGGCTCTCAACTAGGAATTATTACTCCTGCCGAAGCTTTACGCGTGGCCGAAGAAAAGGAACTTGATCTCGTCCTCGTCAGTGAAACGGCAAATCCTCCCGTTTGCCGGATTATGGACTATGGCAAATACAAGTTTGAACAGGAGAAAAAAGCCCGCGAAGCCAAGAAAAAACAGCATACAGCCGATATAAAAGAAGTTAAAATGCGCTATAAAATCGATGAGCATGACTACAACGTGCGAGTCAACCAAGCGCAACGTTTTTTAAAAGCGGGAGATAAGGTAAAAGCGACGATTACCTTCCGAGGCCGGGAAATTCAACACTCTAACCTAGCGGAAGAATTACTGGCGCGCATGGCCAAAGACTTACAGGATGTGGCTGAGGTACAGCAAGCGCCAAAAAAAGAAGGTCGTAACATGATGATGATGTTATCGCCGAAAAAATAACTAACTAATCCGGAAAAAAGGGGCTAAGACCCCTTTTTTGTTTTTCGGAAATCCCCAAAGGAAACCAATCATCTAAAACAAATGTATTATCCAGATTTTGACTCGGTTCGGCGAATCGCCACCACTGCCGGCCGGGGAGGTTGATTAACTTGACCACTGGGCCAATTCGACCCTAGGGGTACTTGTCGCATTTGTTCAAATTCCTGCCCATTAGTGGTTTTAAGGGCAAATTTACGGTTTTCAAAGGCCAAATCCCGACGAATTCCCCCCGCTTCCCCCGGATGTTGTACTGCCAAAAATACAGAAGAAAACCTCATCAAGCTTTGCTAAAATCCAATACTATGGAGTGGTGGGGAGATTCCTGATATATTCCTGAACTCGATCATCGGGATGGCTGATCCCTAGCTTGAATACCGTGTAGAAGAAATTTTGGATCGATCTCCAGATGTTTAAAGCTTGTTCCCTGATAGATGGATGGGCCGAGAGCCTAATCAACGGTAAATTTCCTACCATTTGATGATCTTGATTGTGAGGATGAGGACTAAATAGAACCCGATAATCCTCGGCGATAATTTCTTTATCGCATCTCATCCAGTCTTCAAAAGTTCTAATCTGTTGGGGACTATAAATGCAATGCTCTTCGCTTAAACCTCGTATTTTGTAATAGGTTCTGGGTAATCGTTCTTTATAAATTCGTAAGTTGTGATGAACAGCGAGATAGGATAGAGTCCAGTGATGTCCGTATTCGTGGGCTAAGGTTCGTTGTAATTGCTCGATCGTACCTAAAGCAAGAGAGTTGAGGCGAATTATCGCTTTAAATGTCTGTCCATCATATCGTCCGTACCAATCACCATTGGTATTTAGTCCCAAATCCCTAATTTCTATTGCATCCAACCACGCTAATTCGATTGGTGACGAAAGACGAAGTTCCTGCTCGACAAAATCCGATAGTGATTCTAATTCTTCTAGAGTATATTGATTACTAAAGTCTTCTATCCTAGGCATCGCAACGTGATTTTCGTAGATTCTTAACCGACTATTCTAATAATATAACCTAGCCCAACATCGTAGATTGGGTTATATTGTATGTGTTATAAGATATTATTTTTTCTTGCTTGAAGGGTCAAAGATAGTTGGCTGTTGCCGGTCATCCAACTCATCGAACGGGTCCTTCTCTGTATCTTCCGGCAGGATGGGAGCGCTTGCCATCTCGATTATTTTTTTGCCGTCGCGAACGATTTCCCGATACATTACTCCCGTACTTTTCTGATTGGCGAACACTCCAGATTCGAGTTTATTTAGACAGTCCTTCATTCGCTCGATCCTCGATTTCGGCACTCCTGCCTCCAAAGCTTCTTGAATATTTCGTTTTAATTCTTGAGTAGTGATGGGGATCATTGATTTTAGCGTCTTTAAAATACACTGGAAACACTCTTACTATAGTGATTGTACAAAGAGAAGAACAGAAAAACTACTACTAATTAACCAACTTCTGACTAACTTCTGACAAATTTTTGAATAACTTCTGACAAATTTTTGCTACTATAGACATATACCTAAAATCATCATTTATGCCTAGATCATTAGAAATCCCTCTGGAATCCATTTTAAAGCTAACTTCGCCCAAACAAAGGAGAAGCCAACAAGGATAGTCTTGTTGGCTCATTACCCTAGAGCGATAGCATCTATATGACTACTGTTTTCCTTCTTGTTCTTCCTCCTCTTGTGCCTCGGGGTTGCGAAATTCATCGATCAGATCGATGATCGCTCTCAAAAGATCGACGCTCATTTTAGCAAGCTGTATATAATTGATAATTTCTAGCATTTCGATAACTTCCTATCTTCTGATTTTCTTTCCTTATTATCTTGGCTAATTCGTAGGACGAGATCTTACATATTTCATAACTTTGTATATATAAATGAATTGCCCTAAGAATTGCTTTATTATAGTTTTAAATTCCTTCCGGATAACTTCTGAGTAACTTCTGAATAACTGCTTATGTCTCGATCGCTGAAAATCAATCCCGAATACATCCCTAAAGCCGAACTCGCTCTTAAACAAAAGGGATACACGAATAAAAGTACCTTCGCCGAATTGATTCCTTTGGCTAGAGCGACAGTTACCAAATTTTTCACAGGTAAGCCGATTAGTCATGAGAATTTTACGACAATTTGCGAGAAATTAGGTTTAAACTGGCAAGAGATAGCATTGCTAGAAGAAACGTTCGGGAAAGGGGAAATTGATCGGAAGGACTGGGGAGGGGTACCGAAGGCGGATTTTTTCTACGGACGGACGGAAGAACTCGCCGAGATCAAACGGTGGATCATCGGTGACAAATGCCGTTTAATTACGGTTTTTGGGATGGCAGGGATGGGAAAAACCGCTCTCGCGGTGAAACTAGCGCAGGGGATCGAGGGAGATTTCGATTACCTCATCTATCGTTCCCTTAAACAAGTTTCTCGCCTTACGGAACTTTTGGGGGATTGGTTAGAGATTTTGACAAATTCTCCCCGCCGGGAGTTACCTGATAGTATCGATATCCGTTTGGCTAGGCTAATCGATCGAATGACCTATCATCGGTGTCTTTTGTTATTGGATGACGGCGAGGAAATTCTGCAAAGCGGCGATTTAAGTAGGAGATATCGAGGGGAGTTTGAAAACTACGAAAAGCTATTGAGACGGGTGGGAGAAGCGCCGCATAGAAGTTGTTTAGTATTGATGAGTCGGGAGAAACCCAAAGATATCGATTTTCTAGAAAAGCGGCAGAATACAGTAAAGTCTCTGTTCTTGGGAGGACTCGATGAACTATCGGCTAGGGAGATGGTGAATAAGGAGGGAGGAGAAGGAACAGAGAGGGATATTCGGGATTTTATCGAACTGTATCGGGGTAATCCTTTTTTTCTTAAGCTTGCTTTGGCTAGAATCGTCGATCTCTTCAGTGGTAATATTGCGGAGTTTTTACAAGCTGGGACGATAAATTTTAGTGATATTAATGGGATGATCGAGGTGCAGTTGCAAAGGCTTTCGGAAATCGAGCGGGAGATCTTGGAGGTTTTGGCGAGGGAAGAGGAAGCGATTTCTGTCTCGGAATTACGATCGAAGCTCAATAAACCCGGACTGACGGACGCAGTTGATTCTTTGAGAAAGCGAGCGTTCATCGCAAGCAGAGATTCAGGCTTTATTCTTCCGAATTTGATTAAATCCTACGTTCTAGGACTTTAATCGAGATAGCGAGGAACGATGTTAACTTTTATCGCGTCTTTAACACTATTATTAACACTCCCTCGGATAACTTGCTCTAGTTCCTCCGCTAGTTCTGGGAGAATGATCTCGTCTCGTTTTCTGAGGATTTCCACCTGCACGGTACAACCATATTGCTTGGGATCGAGAATAATATTCGAGTATTTTTGGATGATAGGATAAGGGCTATCTTTTAACTTAGCGGCATTAATCGCTTTTTGGGCATCTCTAGCTAGGGCATTGCTATCCTGTTTGCCATCTTTTCTAATCCTGCATTGGGTGTCATTGCTAGTATTAGTATTAGTTCGAGAAGGATCCGACTTGATCGCGAAATATCCGAAAACTAAAACCCCTAATACCATAGCCCACAAGACTACTTTTTGAAATATAGAACGAGAGTTTTCCTGTGAATTAACCTTATCTTCAATGATTTGAATTCGTTTCAATATATCCTTTGTATTTCCGGGCCGCCCGTTAAGTTTTCGCTCTAAAAGACTATTGATTAAGGCGGCAAATTGATCCGATACGGGTGTAGATTCTGTACGCCATAGTAACTTTTCTTGAGTATCTTGTTCGATTTGAGAGGGATTCTTGTTGGTTAGAAGATGGACAAAAGTACGCCCGAGAGCATAAAAATCGGATTGGAAATCGGTTCTGCCTCGGTACTGTTCGGGAGCCATATAGGGGAAGCTCCCGATCCTTGTCGTAGTTTGCTCGTTTATATTTTGATTAATTAAACGAACCGCACCTAGATCGATTAGAAATATCCTGTTATCGCTATCGCGGTACATAATATTAGAAGGTTTAATATCGCGATGGATGAAATTATTAGAATGTAGTCTTTCTAAAATAGTAGTTACTTGTTTTAACCAGTCGATCGCCCGCCTTTCATCGATCGCCCCGTGCTGTTCTAGCCACTGCTCTAAGTTTAGTCCTGGGATTTTCTCCATCACTAGACAGTAAGCGGGAATAGGATTATTGGGAAACTCGATCGGGAAATATCCGTCTTGTCCTACTGTAGGAAGTCCCTCGATCCAGTAATTTTTTAATAAATCTGCCTCTCGATCAAACCGAGAAATCGTGTCCGGGTTCCCTGTGTAGAGAACTTTGAGAACCTTGGGAGTGTCTTGATCCTTCACATCCACCACATCGTAAAGGGTAGTTACCCTGTCCTCCCTCTGGTGTAGTACTTTCATCACCCGATATCTATTCTGTATTAGCAAGTGGGAACCGCAAGCCTCACAGATACTCCCATCTTCGGAGTTCTCCGGCCGGGGACAGATGGGATTGATACATAATGCCATAGATTCAGATAGTCAAGATTGTATTATTAAGAACATCTTGCGATTTTACCGATCTATGATTTGATCTAGTTTTCATACATGGAAAATCACTCGTTCATTCGCTTACTCTTATATAATACCTACATTTATCTTGTAAGCACTCTCTTCCTAGTAATGCGATTTACCCATTGTAGCTATGCGATTTTACAGAATAAAAAGGCTATCTCAAGGATTGATTGCTAAAAATAGACGGAATTTTCAATACATCGGTTTATTCTGTACTATTTTGAGCCTGAGCATCGGTATATCGGCGGTAATGGCTCAAGATCCCGGAGATCCCGGATTATCCGAGCAAGTGGCGCAGTTAAACCGCGGTCAAAATACGATCTGGGTGTTACTCACGGGTAGTCTCGTCTTCTTCATGAACTGCGGCTTCGCCATGCTAGAGACGGGCTTTTGCCAGAGTAAAAATGCGATCACCGTCCTCGCCAAAAACACGATCGTCTTTACCGTCGCTACCGCAGTCTATTGGCTGATCGGCTTCGGGCTGATGTTCGGGGATGGCGGCAAATTTGTCGGAACACCGGGTTTTCCTCCACTCAATGGTCAATTTCCCTCCCTAGATTCGGCGGATATTCCTCTAACGGCTAAATTCTTCTTTCAACTCACTTTCGCGGGAACTGCCGCCACGATCGTATCGGGGGCGGTGGCGGAGAGGATTCGCTTCGGGGCGTTCGTCCTTTTTAGTGCCTTTTTTATCCTGATTTACTCCATTGCCGGTTTTTGGATTTGGGGAGGGGGCTGGTTGCACGAGTTGGGGTTTCGGGATTTCGCGGGTTCGACGGTGGTTCACTCGGTGGGAGGATGGGCGGCTTTGACGGGGGCGTGTCTGTTAGGGCCTCGTGCGGGAAAATATATCCCTTGGGGGCAAGGGGAAAACCGTTCCTTCAAAAATACTAGCTATCGCGGCCATAAAATCATGGCGACTTTTGGCGGTAATCCGAGCCTAGCGACCTTGGGATGCTTTATTCTCTGGTTGGGTTGGTTCGGCTTTAACGCGGGTTCTACCCTCGCGGCCAACGCGGACGCAATCTCCCATATCCTCCTGACGACACTCATCGCCGGGGCTTTCGGCGCGCTGGCCTCCACCACTCTCGCTTGGATATTCTCCGGTAGGCCGAGTCTAACCTTTATTATTAATGGCATTCTGGCGGGTTGTGTCAGTATTACCGCCCCCTGTGCCTTCGTGAATTTTTTGAGCGCGGCGCTAATCGGCTTTATCGGTGGGGCGATCGTTCTTCTGTTTAGTATTTGGCTCGAAAAAGGGGAAATCGACGATCCGGTGGGAGCCGTTCCCGTTCATCTCGGTTGCGGTATCTGGGGTACTCTGGCCGTGGGGATTTTCTGTTTAGCCCCCAAAGATATTCCTTGGGCGGATACCTATTTAGATCTGCCGAAAGGGGGGTTACTTTTCGGGGGAGGAGTGGATCTATTTATGGCACAATTGATCGGGATCGGGGTCATAGGCTTTTTGGTCGCCAGTTGTAGTCTATTACTCTGGATCTGTGTGGGATGGTTCTTCTATCGCCTGTCGCATCCCAGTAGTTTTGGTTTCCGTCCGCACAAGGGGTTGCGGGTTTCGCAAGAGGAAGAGGAAAAGGGAATTGATTCCCTGTTTGCGGAATGGGAAGAGAAGTAATAGTTTAGGAAGTCGATACAATGGCGGCATAGCTAGAAAAGAAAGAGGAAACTTTCGTTTAAAGTCTATTTTGAGTCGGTTCGGCGAATCGCCACCACTGCCGGCCGGGGAGGTTGATTAACTTGACCACTGGGCCAATTCGACCCTAGGGGTACTTGTCGTATTTGTTCAAATTCCTGCCCATTAGTGGTTTTCAGGGCAAATTTGCGGTTTTCAAAGGCCAAATCCCGACGAATTCCCCCCGCTTCCCCCGGATGTTGTACTGCCAAAAATAACGTCTCTTGGTCGGGAGTAAAGTACAATCCCGTTAATTCCGCATCCATGGGAGCGATAGCAAAAGGATAGGGATGCTCTTGACCCTTGGCAAACACCCAAGCGCTATTATTGCCAAAAATACCCAATAAATCCCGTTGACTAACCGGAACCCCTTGGGGATAACGAGTTTTCATCTCTCGATTTAACCCACCCGTGGAAATATCGCTAACCATCCAGAGATTTCCCTGTTTATCAAAAGCGAGGTTATCGGGATTAGAAAAACCCTCACCTTTCTCTGTCGGTTCCCCTCCATAAGCGACCACATCCCAACGAAAACTTAAGGAAGCAGCATCGTTATTATCTTCCCTTAAGCTGATAATCCAACCAAATTCGTAGGGTATTTCGCCATTTGGCCCCTTAAATATTTCCTTATCGGCTCCTCCCTCCGCTTCACTGGGACTACCAGAGGTAAAGGTCATATATAAAGTGCCATTCTCGTCCACTTCCGTATCTTCCGGGCGACCAGTACAAGTGACCCCAACGGCGTTAGCGGCAAAATGAGCATCGATGAGAATTGCCCCCTGTTTTTCCGTCCCATTACCTTCATACAGGTCTGCGAGGGTCTTATATTTAGCTTTGTAGGCCAGAATCTCCTCATCGTCCTTAAATAGCAGTAATTTAGTATCATTGACCGTTCTTTCGGGATTCGGCAAGGCTACCACCCCATCCCCGCGACTAGCGGCTATTTGACTCGGTAGGACGGGATTTATCTCCGTGTCGGGATTTAAGGGTATCCAATAACCGGTTTTATCGGGGTTGAATTTGGCCCCGTAGAGCATCCCTTTTTCTAGGAGTTTTGAGTTATTTTTCTGCTTAATATCGCTAATTTTGCCCTCCGAAACGAATTTATAGACATGACCGCCTCTGCGATCGCATCCTGAATAAACCGCCAAGGGTTGCCCCGTCCGAGCGAGAAAAGCGACCGCTTCATGGCGAAAACGCCCTAACCAAGTGTGTTTTGTGCCGTAATCGTCGGGATTGGCCGGATCCACCTCCACCATCCAACCGTATTTATTTCCCGCTAACCCGAAGACGTTACCCCGGCCATCCACTTCTGAACTATTGAGAATAAAGGGGGTAGTATCGGGATGCAAAGAGGAACCATCTTTTAACACTACCTCCGTCACTTGGTCTTGAAAGTTCTCCTCGGCACTAAATACAGTCCCCCAAGGCGTTGTTCCCCCGGCGCAATTTTGCAACGTTCCGATAATTTTTGCCCCTAATCCGTCATCGTAGCCAAGTTTATCGGTTTTGGTAAAAATTGCTACAGCGGGACCGGTCGCTTTCAGGTAGTGACCGTCCTTTAGTCCAGAGATACCGGTAATGCGGCGATCGGCTTTACTATAGGTACGTTGCCATTTTCCCGTTTGATCTTTAGCCAGGGAAATTACGCCAATTCCCTGATCAATTAAGCCTTCTAGGGAGATTTCCTCGATTTTTGCCTTTAAGCTGGCATCTTGCAGGTTATAGGCGGCAATTTCACCCTTTTCATTCGTTTTTTCCCGTACTTCCTTGACGGGTAGGGTTTTACCAATCACTTGTTCAAAGGTTTGTAGCCAAGTACGACCACTGATATATTCAAAATTAACGGTTAGATAACCTTGACCCGGACTGGTTTCGATAAAAGATAGATAATCATTGTTATAACCGAAACGGGAATCACCCACTGCATCCCCCCACTGGGCCAGCACATCATAGGTGAATCCTTGCGGAAGAACGAGATCATCTAGGACTTTATAGGTTTGATAGGCATTTTTTTGGCTTTCATCGCTCATACCGTCAATTTTTAAGGGAATCGGCAGTTTGACTGGGACAAAGTTGAAGCCGAAATTATTAGCAGCGATCGCAGGACTGCTAATCAGAGAGGAATATTTTTTCTCTTGCAGACTGAAAAAAGAGACACCAGCAGTGGCAGTTAAAAAGGTGAGGAAATTACGGCGAGAAATACTCATATTTTCATTAATAAAGTCAAAACTGATGTTCAGACCTTGATTAGGTTAAATTTTATTACGGATACTTGACATAGGGATTATACAGTATCCAAGTTATGACTAAGTTAACAGCCAGTTAAAAAGCTCTCCTGCAAAAATCTTCCGTTATACTCAATCCAGTTATTAAAAACTGATTATTTATCCCCCCTTTTGCATGAGTGCCTGTCCTTATAAGTAGCATTATGCTCAACGGATTTAGTACAAATTCTGCTGTAAGCTGATAGCTAGATGGTCAGGTCACGGAAATCGATGCAAAGTTCACTGAAAAGGATTATCAAAGCTTTTAGCGATCGCCAGATGAATAAAGAGATGGAATCCCGATAAAATCAGGTCATAATCTGCGGTTTTGGGCGTATAGGACGCATTCTAACGACTAAATTGGCAAAAACAGCCCAATCCTTTATTATCGTCGATAATAACCCCGATCACATTGGATTAGCTCAGGAAAAAGGCTACTTAACTCTTAATGGTAACGCCACCGATGAAAGTATTCTCCAGAAAGCCGGTATCGACAAAGCGCGAGTTTTAGCGACGGTGTTACCCGATGATGCCTTAAATAGACCTCTTGCATAAATCCGAAAACAAACGATAGAAACAATAATGGGAGGGACTTTCAGTTAATTATTTATTAGTAGTTGATAATCTTCAAAAATGTTGCTGTACAAGGATCGACTTAAGACTTTTGCAAGAGGTCTA
>NZ_JADBUE010000164.1:0-6165 GCF_020245805.1 Microcystis sp. M179S2
CGGGACAAAGGGTTAACCTCGATTTATGATTTTCCTTGATCTATCTGGGTTTCAGCGATTTTGGGCTTCTCGAAGTAAATCCCAAGCGGGGATTGGAGTTGAGGCTTTTCTCGATTTGTTTTTTGTCTAAGTCCCACTAGCAGTACGCCGATCTTGTAGGGTGTGTTAGACGGCGATAATCTCTGATAAAAAACCTAAATTAACAATCCGCACCCCACGCACTAACTTTATTATTAAATTGGTGCGTTACGCTATCGAAAAGCGCATCCTAGTAGTTATTGCGATCTCCTGTAGCTCGTGTTGAGAGTTAAATAGAGCAAATTATAAATTATTAAAGCAAAATCGATGAGAACCATTCCCTTAACTTTAGAACAGCTTATTTAAGCAGTACAACAATTGTCGCCTGATCAACGAATTGCGATCGCCTGATCGGGTAGAGAACAGGGACGTATTGCCTAAGACGGATAACAGAAGGTAGGGGTAAGTCACGACTCCCTGATCACTAAATTTTGATAAGCTAAGAGACAGTTAATTATAATTTCGTCGTCAATCCTATGATTTTGCCAGGTAGTACCGTTCGAGTCACCAATCCCGATGATACCTACTATAAATTTGAAGGTTTAGCCCAGCGTTTAAGCGATGGGAAAGTGGCCGTTCTTTTTGAGGGGGGTAACTGGGATAAGTTAGTTACCTTTAATCTCTCGGAATTAGAAGAAGTAATTATTGCCCCCGCTAAAGGCAAAAAATAACCATGCGTCCACCCTTACCGCAATTAGCCACGGATAACCGCCATCCCGATCATATCGCCGAAGTTATCGAGACGACGACGACCGAGTTTTTAGCGCAATGTTTGGAACCAGAGGAGTTAAATTTTCCTTTTATGCCCGCTTTTGGTAGTTGGGTAAAAGCCTACGATGAAGAAACGGGTAATAAGATTTTTGGGATTGTCACCTTTGCCACCACTGCACCGATCGATTCGGTACATCGCGCTAGAGCTTTGGGGTTGTCTTTGGCTGAATTGCGGGAACAACAGCCGCAGATTTTCGCTATGTTAAAAACGGAATTTCGGGCAACTATTGTCGGTTTTGAAACCCTGCCAGGACAATTTAATGGCAATGGTGCCGGGCGAGGTTATATCTATCAATATATTCCTCCCCGGCCTCCACAAATTCATCAGGCAGTTTATCAATGTGAGTCGTTAGAAGTAGTTTATTTTAGTGAACAATTAGACTTTTTACGAATTTTATTACAGGTCAAAAATACTCCCGTGGAAGCTTTGGCAGCTGCTTCTATCCGTCAGATGTATCAATTGCGTCAAGCCGATCGACAATGGTTAGTGAATGTGGGCAGACAGTTAAGTGTTTTACTTAAGGATGATTATGATCGCTTGCGTTATATTCTCAGTCAAATTCATATTAGTCCTTAGATGATTCGGCTTGGCTGATTTTAATTATGAATTGTCTTCTGAGCAATTCTTCAAACTCCGAACCAAGTTAACTTGTGGATACTTTGCACAATTAGCATTCATATCTGGATTGCGGCAAAGCCGATTATCTTCAAGCATTGTAACGGCTAAGATGAGCGGCGGCTATCAACTTCATCCGTCTTTCGGGCAAACCTCAAAAGCCAACTCGTGTCGATAAAAACACACATTGAACTCTGCAAAGAAGTTCATGTGTCCAAGAATTACAGGTATATCTCTCATCTTAGTCCAAGCGAATCCAAGCAGAACAGAAGGGAATTGTGCAATTGCACCAGATACAACCAAACCTCGTGAATTGCTTTGAGCCAAGTTTCCGCTCAAGGGAATGGATACTGTTTGATTTTCCCAGACTGCTCCTAGCTGTAGTCCAATCTCGTAGGGTAGAACATTGACACTGGCACCAGTGTCCAGCAATGCTGTCACTTCTAGAGAACGATCGCCCAGTGTGAGCATTAAAGGGATATATGGCATGATTACTGATCGCCCTAGGTTGTCTCTTCGTTCAGTAAATGAATAGCGTTGTCCATCAAGCATTGGATGTTCCCTTTGCAGCAATCAGAAGCTCCGACAATGCCTGCACTGCTGCGCTATCGGTTTGAGGCGACCATAGCACGGCTTCAGTGGATGCGAGTTGCTCAAGCAGTACATTTTCTCGATCAGGTTCTCTAGTTGGTTCTAGGCTGCATCCCTCTTCTTTGGCGACTGCTAGGAGCAGAAAGTGAATGAGTCGAAGCTTATCTTGGTGAGATAACTGATTAACTGTGGGCAACAGTTGACTGAGTGACATATTGTTGACTCTGGAGAATACTTCTCTCCATTATAGGTTCGATCGTTATCTCCCCCCAGGGTGCGGTTAGCTTATTGGGAACCATGGTCGATATATTGTGCTAAATCTAGATCAGAATCGGTGATAGCCATTATCTACGCCTTAATATAGTCAATCGATCGCTATTTTCTCATTTTATGGAAATCGCACAGCAAAGTCATGTCTCGTTAACCTAGAAATTCAGAGACTAGCAAAAATCCAGTAACCTAGGAAGAAACCGTCACAAGTGAAGACTAGGAGACAATAGACCTATGTTAGAAGCCTATCACCGACACGTTGCCGAGCGAGCGAAATTAGGTATCCCTCCCCTTCCCCTCAATGCCCAACAAACGGCGGAATTATGCGAAATACTCAAAAATCCGCCCGAAGAACTCAAGGGAGAATTGCTGACCCTTAACGAGGTTTTGGAATTATCCGACACCAATCCCTATGCTAACAGGTTATCGATGCTTAGGCCAATGGCGCTTGGTTTATCGCTAAACCGAAACTTGCTAACCGGCCCGATATTCCCCTCCATGCTTTGGTATGTTAGAAACCTGTGTTGTCAAATCAGAATATGAAGAATGAATTGCTACACAACGAAAGCCCTGCTCTTACCCAAAAATGTTATCACCCATGAACACTTTTAATGAATTAGAAGAACTGGAAGCTTTTCAGCGCCGTTTAGAGTCTGCTCGTCTGCGTCGTCGTCAGTTGGAAGAGCAGCGCAGACAACTGGAGAATGAATATACTTCCTACGATACACCGGAAAAACTGAAAGGACTGGCTGAAATTGCCGAGACAGCTACTGAATCACCGACTTTTAAGGCAAAATTTTGCCATTTTTATCATCGAAGAGCGACGAGAACGACAGCAGATATAGTGGAAGGGGTGATCGGAATTACCTTTGGCAGCAATATCCCCTTAGCGATCGTAGCCCTAATTATTATTAAACTCTTAAGGATGCTTCTGGAAAACCGTCTTGATGATTATTGCGCTCAGTTTGGAGAAAACGAACCAGAATCAAGATAAAAACCTAAGATGCCTCATTAACAGATATTTCAGCTTTTTTGAGGGCAATTTGCCATTCTAAGTCAGCTATTTCTCGATCGAGTTCGACAATTTCACTATTAACTTGCTTTAAATCGGCGATAATTTCTTGTTTACTGCGTTTTCTACCGTAGATAGCCAGTTCATCCTCTTGTAATTTCTCAAGGATAGAGTCTAGGGAACCGGTTAAATCGGCCGAGGGACTATCCATAATACCTAAACGCATTAAGACCTGTACCGCTTTGACAACGTCTTGCTGATAAGCTTCTCTAGAAGGGTAATCTTGGGGGTTTTTGAGATTTAAAGCGTCAATGATATTCATATTCCATCTTATGAAGGTTAAATGCGAAACTGTGATTATGTCACACTTAATATACCTCAAGTTTCTGAGAAATTCCCTAAAAGGGATTGCAATATCTTTTATTTTAGAGTAGAAATGCTTGATTGTCAGTAGCGGTTATTGCCTTACAACAATCACAAATTTTTGTCTGTTACAATTTATACAAAATGCCCTGGGATTACCCCGACTGAAAACTCAAATCCGATTAGTGATCACTGATCACTGATTGCTGATAAGATTGTTACGAAAATATAAACACGAAATTCTATAGTTAGCCATGACCCAAAACGGAAGCTCGAAGTCGATCGTTGTCTCTCCCTCGATCCTATCGGCGGATTTTAGTAAATTAGGAGCCGATATCGAGGCTGTGGATAAGGCAGGAGCCGATTGGATTCACGTTGATGTGATGGATGGTCGTTTTGTCCCGAATATCACCATTGGACCCCTGATTGTCTCCGCTATTCGTCCCTATACGAAAAAACCTTTAGATGTGCATTTAATGATCGTGGAACCAGAAAAATATGTGGCTGACTTTGCGAAAGCGGGTGCTGACATTATTTCTGTTCACGCTGAACATAATGCTTCTCCCCACCTCCATCGTACTCTTTGCCAAATCCGCGAACTCGGTAAACAAGCGGGTGTGGTGTTAAATCCCTCCACTCCCTTAGATTTAATCGAATATGTGCTGCATTTGTGCGATTTAGTCCTAATTATGAGCGTTAACCCCGGTTTTGGTGGCCAGAGTTTTATCCCGGAAGTTGTCCCCAAAATCCGTCAATTACGTCAAATGTGCGATGAAAGAGGCTTGGATCCCTGGATTGAAGTGGATGGCGGCTTAAAACCGGCTAATACTTGGCAAGTTCTCGAAGCGGGTGCTAATGCGATTGTAGCAGGTTCGGCGGTATTTAATGCCCCCGATTACGCGACGGCGATCGAAGGTATCCGTAACAGCAAACGTCCCCAACCTCAATTAGCCACCGTTTAATTGCCGCGGGGGTGGGTTAGCTGTTGACTAATTATCTTGCTATTCGCACTAACCCACTCTGCTGATTTGTTCTAAAACCTGCCGCCATAAAACCGAATTAGAGACGGCTAAAACTTCGCTAGAATCAGCTTGTAGGGGATTACCTGACCAATCGCTAATTATTCCGCCCGCACCTTCAATAATCGGAATTAAAGCACAAAAATCGTAGTATTTCAGGTCTGATTCTAGGATTACCATCGCCATGGCAGTGCAGCCAGTGGCTAACATCATATAGTTATAACAATCACCCCCAAAAGCGGTACGTTTACAGACGCTTTGCAGCTGACGAGCGATCGCTTGCTGTCGTTCTGTGATAAACATTAAGGGAGTGGTGGAGGCTAAACAGGCATTTTTTAAGACAAGTTCCCGATCTTGACGGTAGGGATTAACAATCATCTGGTTATTATAAAGACTCGCTTTTCCCTTCACTCCTAACCAGCGATCGCCTAAAATCGGTTGATCGACAATTCCTAAAATCGGTTGATTTTCTGCCACTAGGCCGATTAAAGTCCCAAAAATCGGTAATCCCTTGACAAAAGAGGATGTGCCATCGATGGGATCTAATACCCAATAACGACCACTTTGGGAGGGAATATTGGCTCCTTCTTCCCGAATAACCCCATCTTCAGGCAATTCTCGCCGAATAATCGCCACCATCGCCTCCTCAGCTTCTTGATCGGCGATTGTTACTATTGAGGAAACTTGATCGAGTTTTGTCTCGGTTTCTAGATGGGGCTGCCGAAAATAGCGCCGGATAATCTCTCCAGAAGTGTCCGCTAATTGATGAGCTAGTTGGATAGTGCGATCAATATTCATGAGGGGAAACAATACAGCAGAATTTAGAAGACAGGAGACAGGAGTAGGGAGTGTGGGAAGTGGGGAGGTGAGGGATTTAGCGGAAATTTGCCTATCACCCTAAATCCCTATTGCCTCTTGCATAGTGCGATCGATATTCATCAATAAAAGTTATCCATACAGGAAAACAATAATGTTTATTTATGGGAAAGGAGAGATGGGGAAGTGGGGAAGTGGGGAAGTGGGGGAAATTTGCCTATCACCCTAAATCCCTATTGCCGCGTCGAACCTAGAACTATCAATGGGTAACAGTTTGATTTTGACTCCATAATTAAATTAGTCAACGATCGACTCAATCTCAAGACGAGAAAAAATTAATCTATTAGGAGTTTAGCTGATGACGGCTTTTACGGAAAATGACCTAAAAAGGTTAGAAAATCTGATTATCAATGGACAAAAAGCGATCGAAACTCGTTTAATGGGACTTAAACGATCAACAAGAGTATAATAGAGTATAATCGTTATAGAATAAGCACTTTACGTTGAAAAATCGGCGATGAAAGAGACAACCCCAGCTGCGATGCCTCCCTGCTTTGACCGATGGTGTCGGCGGTTTGACAATTGCTTCAAAAACGAAGCGCAAAAAAACGGCTTCAGACAATATTTAG
>NZ_JADBUE010000165.1:0-7864 GCF_020245805.1 Microcystis sp. M179S2
TGTCAGTCTGTAGAGCGACCATAAGACCAGAACAGAGTAAATCTGTTAAGGCAGGTGCGAAAAATCCTTCGGGAAAGAAGCAGAAACCCAAATCGTGAGGTTTGGGAATCGCCGTCCGTTTTACGGCGGTGAGGATGTCAAAGGCGATTGATCAATATAGTGGTTAGCTAGGGGAAAAATAGCCAGATTGTTGCCGAAAAAGGCTCTTTTAAGGGTTAATAGTTTCGTAAAAACGACAATCTTGACAGGGACCTGGGGGGTTAATCGCACAGCGCAACAGTTCGGATCTGGCGTTAAAACGACAACTAGCATCCCCCATCACCCAACGTCCTTCAATCAAACTTTTTTCGTTCGGAGTGGGAGCAGTTTGTACATAAAGGGAAATTTTGCGTAAACAATAGCCACCAATCTTGTATTGGTACTGGTGGTGACGTTCCAAAACTGCGTAGGTTTGTCCTTTCAATGCCAAATAATTACCCGGTTGTGGCATCCAATCCAATTGGATCTCTCCCAAACTTTGCCGCGGATGGGTTAGAATAACCTCCGTTGTTAATGAATCTTGTTCCATGATTATCCCTGTATTCTGGGCTACCTTTGCTCAATGGTAGCTTAGATCTCCGAGTCGATTAATAATTATATCTCCTGCAAAAATCAAAAATCTGCCGTTAGGTGAGCAGACCCCCAGACAGAAGACTCCGAGACGGGGGGAGAAAAAAGACAAGAGACAACTATCCTAGAATTGCCAATTTCCCGATTAAAGTGGAAGATAAACCGCAGGATTTTTCCGAGAATTTACTTTATGGTTTACCCCATCCCGCCTGAAGATAATCTACCGCAAAAATTTCCGAAAATTCCCTTAGATCGTCGCGCCTATGCTTTCCTGATCGACTTTGCCTCGATCTGGTTTTTAAGCTCCTTTGCTAACGGTACACCTGTACTGCAATTCTTCCTTTTTCTCCTGATCTGGTGGTGTTTGCGGGTGTTATTAGTCGCGCAGAATCAGGGTCAGAGTTTAGGACGTTGGGCCTTGGATATGAAGATCATCGATCTACGACTTCAGCGTTTACCCGGAATTTTGGAGTTAAGCAAAAGAGAGGCGATCGCTGGTGGGGGAGCAGCTTTAATGATGGTAGGGTTAAATACTTTTTTTGGCAATCCTTTAAGCTTGATTTTATTATCTTCGCCCCTTTTCGCCGATTGTGGTATGGCGATCGGCGATGAGCAATTTAACCGCGCTTTCCACGATCGCATCGGTGGCACGATTGTTATTCCCACCCGTCGGGGTTTTTCTCTCGATCTACGTTTAAGAAGGCTTTGGTATCAAGTTAAGGGCAGAATGAGAAGATAAATATCAGTGATCAGTGATCAGTTATCAGTGATCAGTGATCAGTTTTAAGTTTTGAGTTTTAAGTGAGCAGTATTATAGCAGTTTTCATCAGAATGAGGTATGGGCAAGGGGCTTAAGCCCTTTGTTGGCAAAACTTGTCGATACCTCAGTAACGTGAAAAGTGCTATATGTGGGTTTTCCTGTAACGGGAAAACCCTTGATTTTGTCTCCCTGACTTGGTAATAGTCAGGAAAGATTAAGACTCCTGATGAGATCGCATTACAGTGGGAATTTAGGAAATCGGATCAGCGTTGGCATCGAAAAGCCCATAATTAAAGTTATTCCCCCATCCGACGGGCATCGGTGGGGGACAAGAATTAGTCTATTAGGAGTTTACCAAAATGTCAGAAGACAGATTAGAGCGGATCGAGAGAATAGTGGAATCGAACGCTCGCGCTATTCAAGCCCTAGCTGATGCCGTCGCTAGTGACCGCGAGGAACGGAAACAGGAGAAAAAAGGGCTTTACGATTACCTAGCTCGAATAGCAAGCGCACAATCAGATTTTTATGAGACTCAAGCCGATTTTTACCGGCATCTAGAGAGAATGGATGATCGACACGCTCAAATGATTGAAATCATCCGACAGATTAACAAGAACAGAAGCGATCAAGCCTAACCTCTAGAAGTTGCCCGTAGCCGTGCCTACGGGCTTAATTAAGCCCGTAAATATTTCGATAATGGGGTTGATGCTATAGCAGTTTTTATCAGAATGAGGCATGGGCAAGGGGCTTAAGCCCTTTGTTGGCAAAACTTGTTGATACCTCAGTAACGTGAAAAGCGCTATAAATAGCAGTTTCCCAGCATCTTTTCACTGTTTACTGTTTACCGATCACTGAAAAAGGCGGGATCGGCCGGGATCGAACCGGCGGCCTAGTGCTTAGGAGGCACTCGCTCTATCCAACTGAGCTACGACCCCAATTTTTTCCCTAACCATGATAAGACATCCACGGCTAAACTGTTGATTGCCGTGGATTATTTAGGGTTTGCTGAATAAATCTAACAACCTTGTTGGATAAGGTTTTTAGACTTTTTTCCCTCAAAAAGTGCCGACCATTGGAGTGATTGGGGGGAAAATTCCGGGACTTTTTCCCTGAAAATTAGGTAATTGACCACCTGAAAATGGGTAAAACCCCACACCCTACCCCCACGAAAAACTTTTTGCCGCAAACCCTATTTAGGGGTTTTTTTTGGGGGGGTAATCTCGACTAATCGGCGAAAAAACACCTCGATACCCAGCTACTTTCTGTTTTATGGCCGTGACCTTGGCAGTATGTTAATTTTATTTGCCCTTGAGGGCTTTTTGAAAATTCTTGCGGTAGGCGGGATTAACAGCCAAAAGAAGCGGCCAGAACAGGGTTAGAGCTAAACGATTGGGTAAACTGGGACTAAAATTAGTGCTTCTGTACCCATTCCAGAATTTCCAACCACCGGCACCATAAACAATTATTAAGATAAAAATAACCAGTCTCATGCCATCTCATCCTTGAATTTAGAGAATTCACATCTCCTATTTTAAGCTTGGGTTTTGCCGACTTGGGAAAAGAAAATATTGTTCTGAATCGGGGGGACGGTGTTAGAATGCCGGTTAGGAACTGGCTCGATCGAGGTCGGGAAACTAAAGCCATAATTTGGAAAAACTATTTAAAAACGGCGAAAAGATAGCCTTGGGAGGAAATTATGCGAGCGGTATTAATGGCAGGTGGTTCAGGGACAAGATTACGTCCGCTTACTTGTGATCTTCCCAAACCGATGGTCCCGATTCTCAACCGTCCCATCGCCGAACATATTATTAATTTACTACGAAAGCATGACATTACCGAAATTATCACCACCCTGCACTATCTCCCCGATGTCATGCGCGACTACTTTCAAGACGGCAGCGACTTTGGGGTAAAAATCACCTACGCTGTCGAGGAGGATCAACCCCTAGGCACCGCAGGATGTGTGAAAAATATTGCCGAATGGTTAGATGATACCTTTCTGGTGATTAGTGGCGATAGTATCACCGATTTTGACCTGCAAAAAGCGATCGCATTCCATAAAAGTAAAAACTCGAAAGCAACCCTCGTCCTGACGCGGGTTGCCAATCCGATCGAATTTGGGGTAGTGATTACCGACAAAGAAGGCAGAATTCGCCGTTTTATCGAAAAACCATCCACCAGCGAGATTTTTTCCGATACTGTCAACACCGGAACCTATATTCTCGAACCAGAAGTCCTCGATTATCTCCCCTACAAAGAAGAAGCCGACTTTTCTAAAGATTTGTTTCCGCTGCTGCTGCAAAGGGGCGAACCTATGTATGGTTATGTGGCCGATGGTTATTGGTGCGATGTCGGTCATCTGGAGGCCTACCGAGAAGCGCAATACGACGCTTTATCCGGCAAAGTTAACCTGGAATTTCCCTATCGAGAAAAATCCCCCGGAGTGTGGGTCGGCACTAATACCTATATCGATCCTAGCGCCCAGATTGAGGCCCCAGCCATGATCGGCAATCATTGTCGTATTGGTGCAAATGTTCTGATCGAGAGGGGTTCGGTTATCGGCGATAATGTCACCATCGGTGCCGGTTCCGATCTGAAACGTCCCATCCTCTGGAATGGTGTGGTGATCGGGGATGAGGTCAATTTAGCCGCTTGTACGATCGCTAGGGGAACCAGAATCGATCGACGGGCCCAGGTACACGAAGGTGCGGTGATCGGACAATTATCGATCGTGGGGGAAGAAGCGCAGATCAATTCCGGGGTCAGAGTCTGGCCGAGTAAACAGATCGAATCGGGAGCCATCCTCAATATTAACCTGATTTGGGGAAATACTGCCCATAAAAACCTCTTTGGTCAACGAGGAGTATCGGGCCTCGCTAACATCGATATCACGCCCGAATTCGCCGTTAAACTGGGGGCATCCTACGGTTCTATCCTGAAACCGGGGTCAACGGTAATCGTCTCCCGGGATCAACGTAGTGTCTCGCGCATGGTCAGTCGATCGCTGATTGCCGGTTTAATGTCCGTGGGGGTGAATATCCAAAACCTACAAGCGAATGCTTTACCGATTTCGCGGACTTTAGTGGCTAAATTAAACGTAGTCGGTGGCATTCACGTTCGTATTCATCCCGATCGCCCAGATTTTCTCTTAATCGAGTTTTTAGACGAAAAAGGGATTAATGTTTCCAAAGCGAGGGAAAAGAAAATCGAAGGGGCCTATTTCAAAGAAGATCTGCGACGGGTGGGAATGCAGGAAATCGGCAGTATGTCCTATCCGGCTGATATTCTCGATAATTACCGCAAAACCTTTGAAACTCAGCTAAATGTAGAGGCTATTCGCAATAGTAGCTCCAAAATCGTCATTGATTACGCCTACGGAGTCTCAGGGGCAATTTTACCAGAATTACTGGCCAAATTTGGCTGTGATGCCGTGGTTCTCAATGCCAGTTTACGTCAGAATGCCCTTTCCATGCAGGAAAGAGAGTTACTAATCCATCAATTGGGCCATGTGGTGGAGGCCCTGAAAGCGAACTTAGGCGTACAAGTTTCGGCCAACGGGGAACAATTAGTCCTCGTCGATGAGAGTGGTTTATCGATTCGCGGGGAACAATTAACTGCTCTAATGGTGAATACAATTCTGACCGCCCATCCGCGCGGTACAGTGGTAGTGCCGGTTCATGCTTCTAGTGCCGTGGAACAGATCGCGCGTCGTCACGATGGCCGGGTGGTGCGGACAAAAGCCAGTCCTAGCGCTTTAATGGAAGGATGTCAAACCAATCCTAATGTGGTTTTAGGAGGATCTGGGCAAACTGGCTTTATTTTTCCGCAATTACATCCCGGTTTCGATGCCATGTTCAGCGTGGCGAAACTTTTGGAGATGTTAACCATTCAGGAACGTTCTCTAGCTCAGGTGCGGGCCGAGTTACCGCGCATTTACAATAAGAATACGGCGGTGCGTTGTCCTTGGAAAGTCAAGGGCTCCCTGATGCGCTATCTAGTGGAGACTCACGCGGATCTTAATCTAGAGTTGGTCGATGGGGTGAAGGTGATTAATCCCCTTAATGATGACTGGGTATTGATTTTACCCGATGCTGGAGAACCTTTAGTGCATATCTATGCTAACAGTGAGCAGCGGGAATGGGTCGATCGGACAATTAAAGAATATCGTCATCGTGTGCAGTATTTCGTCGAACATTACCAGGGCGAAATAGTGATGATTTAGGATTTTTTTGCTCTATTAGCCCCGAAACTTGACTATGATGACTTTTTTGACCTAAAAGGTGGCGTAGCCCTGTAGATGCTCATTTTTCCCGCAAAAGCAAGGCGATTCGATCAGCCGCCGCCTCACCAGTGCGGATCGCTCCCTCAAAAAATCCCGGCCAGCGATCGGCCATTTCTGTGCCGGCCCAGTGAATCGGTCCGACGGGAGTAAAAAGAGCCTCGCCGAAACTTGTCCAGACTCCGGGGGGCATAAAAGCGGAATATGCGCCACCAGTCCAGGGATCCCCGGGCCAATCCACCTCATCATAACTGATCGGCAAAAGGGCCTCTTGACCGAAATAAATAGCTAAATCCGAGAGGACGGCGGCACGACGCGCCGGACTACTCATGGAGCGCCAACGACTATAGCGATCGCCAACCACAAAGGTGGCGATTACCCCGACGCCGGTTTCGGGATCGGAACTATCGGCACAGAGTTCCAACCATTGACAATTCCCTTGAGCAACTCCCGCTAGTCCCTGTTTTCGCCAGAAAGGTTGCTCATAGGAAATCAGGACTTTAGCGCAGCATCCCATCGGTACTCGTTGGGTTAGTTGTTCTCGCTGGGGTGGCAGCGGGGGATGATAAATAATGCGGCCAGCAAGATGGGGCGGCATGGCAATGATGGCAAATTGGGCGGTAAAAGTGTTCTGGCTGGTTTCTATGGTCACGCCGGCCGAGTCATAATTAAGGCGAAAAACCGGTTCCCCCAGTCGAATTCGCTCTCCTAATTCCGCCGCGATCTTGTCGGGAATTTGTCCGGCTCCGCCATGGATCAGTTCGGCTTCTGGATGTTCGGCCTGAGCGGCGCAATTTTGTCCCCAAAGAACGTGCAGCAGTGAGACTTGTTGGGGTTCGGCCGGCCCGAGAAACCCCACTGCACGGGCCATATAAGCAAAATACCATTGACCAAAATCTGTGCTTGTGTTTTCTTCAATCCACTGAGCAAAAGTTTTACTGTCTAGTTTTTTGGTGTGATCGTTGCTTTGGGGATAACCTGAAGGTAGGGTTTTGGCTAGTTCTTGAAAACGCGCCCATGCTGACATCGCATCTTGCCATTCTTCCGTGCCGATATCGGGTACTTCTCCCTCGTGGAAACCTTGAAAAAAACCATTGAATTCATAGCGTTTGTTGTTGAACACTAGGACGGTTTTTCCCTGATTGGGAGAGGGAAAACGACGTATTTTATACTCGTCGAGGAGGGCTAAAAAACGCTCTTGGGTTGGGCCCACCCACTGACCACCTCGATCGATCCACTGTCCGGAGGGGAGATATTGACCAGACATTCTGCCACCGTAACGATTTCGCGCTTCGATTACCAGAACTTGATGACCTCGCCTCTGGAGATTACGCGCGGCGATTAATCCTGCTAATCCCGCCCCAACAACGATACAATCATAGCTAGTCCACTGGAGATTTGTCATGATTTTAGCTCCACAGAGTATTTGATAATTAACAATTATTATTCTCCCCGATTTTTCCCTCAGTTTCTCTATCCATTGGCTCTTTTGATTAAATTATCTGCTGCTATCAATGTTTGATCTTCTTAGCGATCGCTTAAGCCAACACCTAGAACAAATTGTCCGAGAAAGAAACCCTTTTTTCTCTAGTCAAGGACATTTTTATGTGCGAGAATACCTGCGGCAAGAGTTAGGACAGTGGGGAAAGGTTGAATCACATTTTTTCTCATTTCAGGGAAAAGTTTACGAAAATTTAATCTTAGATTTGCCTAATAATAGTCAAAAACCTCCGATTTTAATTGGCGCTCATTATGACACGGTGCCGGGGTCGCCAGGGGCCGACGATAACGCCACGGGATTAGCGGTATTATTAGAATTAGCGAGGTTTTTTGGGGAGAATCAGGCTAATTATCCAATTCGTTTAATTGCCTTCGATCTAGAAGAATACGGATTGCTGGGGAGCATTGCATATTCGGAAAAATTAAAACAAACTAAGCAGGATTTAAGATTAATGTTATCCTTAGAAATGCTCGGTTACTGTGATAAAAATCCCCATTCTCAAAAATATCCAGCTTTTCTAGAACATTTTTACCCCAACACCGAGGATTTTATCGCTGGCTCTTCTAGGTTCTGTGTGAGCATGGTATAATGGTAACACAGAACAGGAGGTGGGTTATGTGGATAAATTTTGATCAACTCCTCGATTTACCAAATGTAACAGTGGTCAATTATCAAAAAATTGCTCAGACAATTTTCCTAAAGCTCGCTCTTTTAA
>NZ_JADBUE010000166.1:0-13516 GCF_020245805.1 Microcystis sp. M179S2
GATTTTGAGAGAATCGTGCTTCAAAACCTGGCGTCTTCATCGGCCCGCGTCCTGTAGGGGCGAAGCATTCGGATAGAAAATCTACGGTTTCACCGATAGGTTATTGCCCGAATGCTTCGCCCCTACTTTTTGCCGCAGACCCTAATTATGCGAGAGGTCTAAAGTCAAAAAGTAGCAAGGGGTTTGGCTGTTGCGGGTTGGGGAGAAGGGAGAAGGGAGCGGGGGGAGCATAAATAAAAATAATCTCCTGTCTCCCGTCTCGGAGTCTCCCTTGTCCTGATTAAGCTGTCTCTTGGGCAGCGGCTAATTCCGCCAGTTTTTCCTGTTGATCCTTGGCGATACAGGATTGGATCACCTCTTCGATATCGCCGTCTAAAATGCGATCGAGGGAAAAATTCTGATTTAAGCGATGATCGGTGAGACGATTATCCTTATAGTTATAGGTGCGAATTTTTTCCGAACGGGAACCAGTTCCCACCTGAGAGCGTCGCATGGAACTGACCGCTTCCTGTTGTTCCTGTAACTTCATATCGTACAGTTTCGCCCGGAGAATCTGCATAGCTCGTTCCCGGTTTTGCAATTGCGAGCGCTCTTCGGTGCAAAAAACCCGGATTCCCGTGGGTTTATGGATTAAATCGACGGCAGTTTCCACTTTATTGACATTTTGACCGCCTGCCCCCCCGGATCTAGCCGTGGTTAACTCAATATCCTTGGGATCGATATGCACTTCCACATCGTCCACTTCTGGCATAATTGCCACGGTAGCGGTGGAAGTGTGGACGCGACCACTCGCTTCCGTCAGAGGAACCCGCTGCACCCGATGGACTCCCGCCTCAAATTTCAGCTTACTATAGACGTTATCGCCTTTAATCTCTAAAATTGCCTCTTTAAATCCTCCCATATCCGCCTGAGATTCACTCAAAAGGCTAACTTTCCAGTTTTGAGTTTCGGCATATTTTGAGTACAAGCGAACTAAATCCCCCGCCCAAATACTGGCCTCATCACCTCCGGTCCCAGCACGAATTTCTAGCATGATATTCTTTTCATCGAGGGGATCCCGGGGCAGCAGCAGAATTGTTAATTGGTCTTCCAAAGTGGCGATTTTTTCCTCTAATTCTGCCACTTCTCGGGCGGCCATTTCCCGTAATTCGGGATCGCCGGCGGATTCTTTGAAGATTTGTTTCGCACCGATTAAATCCTCTTGACTTTTTTGCCAAATTTCGTAGGTGTTGACCGTTTCCTCTAGGGAAGCGCGGGATTTGGCCAGACGATGCAATTCACCCGGATTACTGGTGACATCGGGATCCGCTAGACGACGGGTTAATTCTTTGTAGGTCTGTTCTACAGATTGCAGTTTGTCTAGTAAATAACTTTCAGCCATAATCGATAGCCACAAATAGGGTTAAACGGGGTTAATTTGAAGATAACCCGCAAATTCACTGGATTAGAAGCGTCTGAGAGGTAATAGAGACGCAATCCTTTTAATTGTCTTAATTTTCTTTGTCTGGAGTTCTGCGAGCTAGGAAAAATCCCGCTCAACTGCTGACAGTCAGTCAGTTTTGCTAATACTTAGAAATATTTTTAGGCCAGCAAGCGGCAAGGGAAGACATTTTTTTTCTTAACCAGATTATTCCTATATCTGAAACTATCATTTTTTGGCTCGTTTGAGCAAGTAATCTTAAATTCTGTTTAAAAGTGGGGTGTAGGGTGTGGGGAGTATTTTCAGTTATCAGTGACCAGTAACCAGTTATCAGTGGGGTAGTGGGGAGTATTTTCAGTTATCAGTGACCAGTAACCAGTTATCAGTGGGGTAGTGGGGTAGTGGGGTAGTGGGGTAGTTGGGAGACCACTTCGTGCGCGTTGCGGGGGAGATGGGAGATGGGAGCAGGGAGAAAAAAGCTGATAACTGATAACTGATAACTGATCACTGATCACTGATCACTGAATACTAAACCTGGCAGAAAGGGGGACAAAAAATGCTAGGATTGCCACAGCACAGAGAAAAGTGAAAGAAAGGAATATAACTTTACATGGAAGAGTTTGACAAGTCAATATCCTTTGATGGCAGGGATATTCGACTAAAAATAGGGCTTTTAGCCCCCCAAGCTGGCGGTAGTGTTCTGATCCAATCGGGAGAAACGGCGGTTTTAGTGACAGCAACCACAGCCAAAGCCAGAGAAGGAGTAGATTTCCTGCCCTTGACCGTTGACTACGAAGAAAGATTATACGCCGCCGGGCGCATCCCGGGAGGATTTTTGCGTCGTGAAGGTCGTCCCCCGGAAAAAGCCATTCTGACCGGTCGTTTGATCGATCGCCCCCTGCGGCCTCTATTCCCCAGTTGGCTACGGGATGATATTCAGGTGGTCGCTACGACCCTCTCGATGGATGAGGAAGTACCCCCGGATGTTTTGGCCGTTACCGGAGCCTCCGTGGCGGTTCTGTTGGCAGGGATTCCCTTCCAAGGACCGATGGCAGCGGTGCGCGTCGGTTTACTGGGGGATGAATTTATCATCAATCCCACCTACAAGGAAATCCATAACGGAGAATTGGATCTAGTGGTGGCCGGTAGTCCCGAAGGGGTGGTGATGATCGAAGCGGGAGCTAATCAGTTACCAGAACGGGATATTATTGAGGCGATCGATTTTGGTTATGAAGCGGTCCGCGACCTGATCACCGCTCAACGGGAATTGATCGATCAGTTGGGTATTCCCCTCGTCACCCGAGAAGCGCCGGTAGTAAACGAAACCGTGCATAATTTCCTGAAAGAACAAGCTAAAGAGGAAATTAAACAGATTCTCTCTCAGTTTACCCTCAGCAAAACCGAACGGGATGAGAAATTAGCGGCGATCGAAAATCGGATCAAGGAAACTATAACCGCTCTCCCCGATGAAGATCCCTTAAAATCTCCAACGCTGGAAGAGCCGAAGTTAATCGGTAATCTCTTCAAGGATCTGACCAAAAAACTGATGCGCGCCCAAATTATTGAGGATGGGGTGCGGGTTGATGGTCGCCAACTGGACGAAGTACGCCCGATTTCTTGCCGGGTGGGAGTTTTACCCCGCCGGGTTCACGGTAGCGGCCTGTTTAATCGCGGTTTAACCCAGGTGCTTTCGATCGCCACCCTGGGCACCCCCGGTGATGCTCAGGATTTGGGCGACGATCTCCATCCCGAAGACGAAAAGCGCTATCTTCATCACTACAATTTCCCACCCTTTTCCGTCGGTGAAACCCGTCCCATGCGTTCTCCCGGCCGTCGAGAAATCGGTCACGGTGCTTTAGCGGAAAGGGCGATCGTACCTGTCCTTCCCCCACAGGAGGAATTTCCCTATGTGCTGCGGGTAGTGTCGGAAGTCCTCTCTTCTAATGGTTCCACCTCCATGGGTTCCGTGTGCGGTTCCACCCTGGCGCTGATGGATGCCGGTGTTCCCCTGAAAAAACCCGTGAGCGGTGCGGCCATGGGTTTAATTAAAGAAGGGGAAGAAGTGCGGATTTTGACCGATATCCAGGGTATCGAGGATTTTCTGGGAGATATGGACTTTAAGGTGGCTGGCACTGATTCCGGCATCACCGCTCTCCAGATGGATATGAAAATCCCCGGTTTAAGCATGGAAGTGGTGGCCAAGGCGATCAAACAAGCTTTACCGGCCCGCAAACATATCCTCGAGAAGATGTTAGCGACCCTAGAAAAACCGCGCACGGAATTATCTCCCCACGCACCCCGGTTATTGACGATCAAGATCGATCCGGATCTGATCGGGTTAGTAATCGGGCCGGGTGGTAAGACGGTTAAAGGGATTACTGAACAGACTGGCACGAAAATCGATATCGATGACGATGGTACTGTCACCATTTCCTCCACCGATGGAGAACAGGCCGAAAAAGCTAAACGACTGATCTACAATATGACCCGCAAACTCAATGAGGGTGAGGTTTATCTCGGTCGCGTGACTCGCATTATCCAAATCGGCGCTTTTGTGGAAGTTTTGCCAGGGAAAGAGGGAATGATCCATATTTCCCAATTGGCCGAGGGACGTGTCGGCAAGGTCGAGGATGAAGTGGCCGTGGGGGATGAGGTGTTAGTCAAGGTACGGGAGATCGATAGTAAAGGTCGTCTCAATCTCACCCGTCTCGGTATTCATCCCGATGAGGCCGCCGCTGCCCGTAAAGCTGCTACTGTAGTCTAGGTAAATTTTCTATTCATGGTTAACTCTCGATCGCTCGATCGAGAGTTTTTATTTTATCGCTAAAATTACCTAAAAACAGCAATAGAGACGCAAAAAACACGCCTCTATCCCAGTATTTTCCCTAGATGTTGTTTCTGACTACCAGCTAGACTTGACCACACCGGGTAAAAGACCTTGGTGGGCCCATTCCCGTAAAACGTTGCGGGATAAACCAAAATCGCGATAGTATCCTCTCGGTCTGCCGGTCGTTAAACAACGGTTGCGGTGACGACTGGGGGCGCTATTGCGGGGTAATTCCTGTAATTTTTGGTGAATTGCCAGTTTTTCTTCAAAATCTTCGGCGGTGCGGAATTGTTCTTTTAGTTCCGTCCGTTTAGCTTCGTATTTTTGTCTGAGACGAGCGCGTTTTTTCTCGCGTTCTACCATCGATTTTTTGGCCATGGGGTTTCTCGAAAAAGATTTAACCTGTAAAGACAGCATTTCCCATTATAACCTGAATCTCTCCTTGGCCGTTAGATGATAATTCTACCCGCTTCCTAACACCGGTGACAAAGGTAACATTTGTTGATATTAATTCTTAAAGTCCTAGTTGCAAATTTTCCATGTCTGAACCGCCTCAATTTCTCCAACAACGTCTTTTTTATCAAGGTCGCGTCTTTCAATTTGAAGTCTCGAAACTGCGTTTACCTAACGGTGTCGAGGGAGAATGGGAATGTGTCCGTCATCCGGGTGGCGCTTTAGCAGTTCCAATCACCAAGGAAGGTCAATTGGTTTTAGTACGTCAGTATCGATTTAGTTTGCAAGCTCGAATTCTGGAATTTCCCGCCGGGACGATTGATGAAGGAGAAGACCCCGCTACGACGGTAAAACGAGAATTAGAGGAAGAAGCGGGCTATCGGGCGCACAATTGGCAATCTTTGGGTAAATTTGCCCTGGCACCCGGTTATTCCGATGAATACATCTATGCTTTTCTAGCCCAGGATCTGGAAAAATTAAGCTTGCCCCCCGCTCAAGATGCCGATGAAGATCTGGAAGTGGTTTTGATGAGTTTTGAGGCAATGGAATCAGCGATCGCAGGGGGAGAATCGATCGATGCTAAAACTATTACTAGCTTCTATCTGGCCCGTTTAGCCCTTAATTAATCTTTTCAATCACCGCTTGTCCTAGTTGAATCAACTCAAAACCGATAAAAAGGCTTAAAATCACGGTGACAGCCTGATTAAGCAGGGGTATATTGCCTTTGCCTAGAGCAGAAGCGACGAATTTGACCACAACTAAAACGAGAGCGCTAACAACGGCGATTTTGACGGCTATCATAGATTAATTTTTCCTCACGGTTAACCGAAGTATACTATTTCTACACTTTTTCTTGCCAGTTTCATCTTCGGCTTGATACAAAATGTAGCATTTTGGTGGAGAGCGCTCCTGTCATTGCCAACAATGCCCAGGTTTTTGTTAAGAATTGTAAAATGTAGTTAGATTTATTTACTCAGAAGGGGATTTATGTCTAACCAAGAATCGATTTTTCCATTCCCTCAAAAACCAGCATATTCCTCCGTATTCAAGTCGATTTTAGCGATAATATCAGTTATTTTAATTATGTTAGCAGTGATCGGCGGGCTAATGATGGTCAGTTTATCATTATGTTGGCCAGAACACAATATTGATCGATTAATCCTTGGCTTAGTAGAAGATTTTTTTAATCCATTTGCTTGGATTAAAGTTCCCACGGTTGCTCATAGCTATCAATTATTATTACCCACAGTTATCCTGCTAATTTTTAGGCAGTTAATCATTTTCTTGTCTCCGCGTCCGCAAGTTTGGTCAAGATTAGTCATTATTTCTATCACTCTAGCTATCACCCTGCGCTATCTACTCTGGAGAATTCTGACCACCTTAAATCTTTCCACCCCTCTCAATGGCTTTTTTAGTTTACTACTTTTAGTCCTTGAGATGATGGTTTTAAGTAGTAGCATGATTCAGTTAGTTTTAGTCTTAACCACAAAAGATAGACGCAAAGAAGCTGATTTTTATAGCCAAGCAGTGATCAATAAACAATATTTGCCCACGGTAGATATCTTGATTCCCACCTATAATGAGCCAGCCTTCATCTTAAAAAGAACTATTATTGGTTGTCAAGCCCTTAATTATCCTCATAAAAATATTTATATTCTCGATGATACCCAGAGGTCAGAAATTGATCAATTGGCAGAAAAATTAAATTGTCATTATCTGACTCGTGAGGATAGAAAAAACGCTAAAGCAGGCAATTTAAACCATGCTCTCAGACAAACTCAAGGGGAATTAGTGGTAGTTTTTGACGCAGATTTTATCCCTTGTCGTAACTTTTTAGAAAGAACTGTTGGCTGGTTTCAAAACCCCAAAATTGCCCTAGTGCAAACGCCCCAAAGCTTTTATAATGCCGATCCTATTGCCCATAACTTAGGTTTAGAAAATATCGTTACTCCCGACGAAGAATTATTTTATCGTCATATCCAACCGGCTAAAGATGGGGTGGGTAGTCCTGTCTGTGCTGGCACTTCTTTTATTGTCAGAAGAAAAGCATTAGACGAAGTGGACTACTTCAATACAGAATCTATTAGTGAAGACTATTTCACTGGGATTGCTATCTCTGCCCAAGGTTATGAAGTTATTTACTTAAATGAAAAACTCAGTAATGGTTTATCTGCCGAAAGTTTATCCGCTTATTTACGGCAAAGATTGCGCTGGGCAAGGGGAACTTTACAGGCATTTTTTATCAAAGCTAATCCCCTAAAAATTGCGGGATTAACTCTCCCTCAAAGATTGGCACACTTAGAAGGAATATTATCTTGGTTTTCTCCCTTAGCTCGTTTATTTTCTCTACTTATTCCTCTCCTTTATACCTTTGGTTATATCGTACCTTTGAACATTACTATCGATGAGACAATCTATATATTTTTACCCTACATGATGCTGCAGTTAGCCACTTATCACTGGTTAAATTCTCGCTCGCGCTCCATTATTTTTTCTGAGGTACTATCGATGATTATTTGTGTACCAACATCCCTAACAGTTCTCCATGTTCTTTGGAAACCCTTTGACAAAGAATTTCAGGTGACACCGAAGGGAATTGCTCGTAAAAATTATCAATATAATTGGCGTTTATCCTACCCATTACTGTTTTTTCTCACCATTAATTTAATTAGTATTTTCTTTAATTTACGCCATCACAATTATCAAGAAAGTCCCCTCAATTTTGGCTTGATTTTGGCCATATATAATGTGGTTATTATCATGACTGCTTTAGTGACTTTATTGGAAGCTCCCCTCACCCTAGAAACTCAATACCAATTGTTGGAATATCCTGTTAACTTGATAACAGAAGCGGATATAATTATACAGGGCAATCTGAAAAAAATTTCGGAAATAGGAGCAGAAATTAACCTGAGTGAACCCATATACTCAGAAAAATTACTCCTAGATATTTTAGGCGAAGATTTGCGCTTATTGGCTCATCTAGTCAATCTAGAAAAACGAGGAAAAATCTGGCAAGCAACCCTTAAATTCCAGCCACTGACCCTATCAGAGCAGAGAAAACTAATCGCTTTTCTATTCTGTCGTCCCCATCGCTGGCCACCGAAAAATACGGCGGGAGAATTACAATCCCTTTGGTTGTTAATTATCAGCTTTTTTCGGGGTATCGGCTTGATTTGGCGGGCAATTCTGAATCAAAAAACAGCCCTTTAATTCAGTCAAAAATCGAAAATACTTATCGAAAAACTAACGACTGATTATCGTATCAACTGGCTTTTGTCTGTGATTTTACTCCCATGGCTATTCCTGTATTATCACAGTTGTCACTTGAGCAAAACTTGATCAGTAGTTAGGTGTTAAAAACTGTGGCTCTTCGGGACTTGTTATGGTTCGATAGGGGGGCATAAATAGACTAAATCCTTATCTGGCAAGAGACTTAATTGATTAGTTCGCTCTAGATCAAAAATAATTGACAAAAATTGCTAAATGCCTTTCTCTATAAGGGTTCCATCTCTTATAACCTCCGTCCATTGCATAACACAAACCGAAGAGCCAAAACTGTCAGATACCCCGCTTAATAAGGGGGGAGCTGCACCCCCTTATTAAGCGGGGCAGGGGGGATCGAACCCAAAATCCATCTTCAATTTAATTATAACCAGCTATTTATTATTATAATAGAAGTAACCATTCTTAGATGGACTGGCTTATGAACAATCGTTTATGTCTTCACCTGATGGCTAATAAGGAAAAAGGGTTTGCCTTGCCTCTTGCCGTGTTAATTGGACTCATCCTCATGGTGACAGGAATAACTATGATAATGCGCGCCCAAGGGGACCAATCGAAAGTAATTGCCCAAAAAGTCCGGGCTGATGCTTTAAGAAGTTCCGAAGCTGGGGTGACGCGGGTGCAGGATCTACTCAATAGCGTTCGAGTTATGGCGACGGTTAAGAGGAATTGTCCTCCTGGTGACAATTGTTGGCAGAACGCCAAATATGATGTGGTTACTAATCCCACCAATTTACAAAAACATTTAAAAAAATTAGTCGCCGCCGCCCCCTCCTGTAGTAATCCTGACGATGCCGATACCTTGAAGCAAAAAATCGATGAATTAAGAGATTTGAGCGCAGATAAATGGGTTGATCTCGGTAATAATAGTTATTATCGCGTGGTTGAATACAATTATTATATTGGGCCTGGCCAGGGAGTTCTCACCCTCGAAGGACGTTCTCGCACCAGTGCCGCAACAGTCCTAACTAACACTGATCTCAATATAGATAGTGACGATAATGCTGCCTCCCGTAACCGTGTGGTGGTAACTATCCCTATTCTTGATTCCCCTCCCCCCGCATTTAACCGCAACACGGTCCCAGCTTTATGGATAAGTGAGGGAACGGCGGACGATGGTGCTAGATTTCAAGGGGATGTGGTGGAGGAGGTGGTGAGTCCAAAATGTGAGGCTGAACAAAATAGGATTCAACAGCCCACACCCGCACCCAATCCCCCCTACAAAGCGCAATTTGTCGGTGTGTTTTTCCCCGATTTACCGCCGATTCCCACTGGCCTTCCCTCTGGTCAGAAAGACCTGGTACTTACCAGTTCTGAAACTTTTCCCAGAACGGGAGACACAGCATCTCCCAGCGGAGTGTACGAGTATATCGTTAATAATATCAACTTGAGTAGCGGTCAGATTACCATTACTCCGGGGCAACGGGTAGTTTTTTATGTTAGAGGTAATATTAACGGTGCCATCGAACATAATTGTGGTAGTGCGATTGGCTGTAACCCGGGCAATCTACAAATTTATGCCTCTAATGACCCTACTATTTTAGGTTCCGCTGCGCCGCAAATTTGTCTGAAAGGAACCCAAACACTACAAGCGTTTATCTTTGCTCCTGACTATTCCCTCGGTAAAACCGATAATGGTACTTTTATCGGTGCTGCCTGGGGTAAAAATTGGGGCAAAATTTTAGGCTGTACCTCAAGCGGTGCTGTAGCTGTGACCCAAGGGGTAGAATGGACTAAATTAATCCAAAACCTGAAACCCGAATTTCCCCAACTTGATAAGATTGCCAATTGGTGTGAGGAACCCATCGATACCGCTGCGGGTAAATCTGAGTGTGTACCCACTTTCTCAACTCCTTCACCCTCTCCCTCTCCCAGTCCCTAAAAAAGTTTAACTTATCGGGTTGATAAGGGGGGTTGAGGATTTCGGTTCAGGACAGGTTTTATTGGTGAAATCACAGCGATAAATTGCCGGTTTTTGCCAACTGAGGGGAATTTCCAGCAAATCCCTCGAACCGGTCATCGCTTGTCCCAGAAAGAGAGCCAGAGCAATACAATTGAGAATTGTATGGGCGATGCGCCAACGATGGGAACGGTCTTTATAGATATCTTCGACAATTGCCAGAGAGAAAATCATCAGTAATGATGCCGCCATGCCGATATAGTAGTGAGACCAGTACCATTGGGACGAGAGTCGCCAGACCCCATCCTGAGAACCGATAATAATTAAACCCATGCTGGTCAAGCTGGCAAAAATTCCGCGCCAGAGAGCTTGTCTAGCGCGGTAGAGACAGACCAAAGAGGCAATGGTGACAAAAAACATCAAAATCACAAAAAAGACCTGAAAGGAGTCTAATTTTCCCTCTTTTTGTTGATCAACAAAACCATTAAAACCGTAAACGACCGAGTAAGCTAGTGCTAAAAGGTTAACCCCTACCACTGTACCCGTTAACCAGCGGCCTAAGCGTAGATGTTCTGGCCCGACTACTGGGGGAATTTTACTTTTATTTCCCGCGTTGGTTTCTAAGCGACGTTGACGGGTTTGCCAAGCAAAGTTAACTACGAGGCCGATAATAGGGAAAACGACCACTATCGCTAGGACAGGATGAATGAGAGCCAGAAAATCGACGAATTGCATATAAATATCCCGAAAATCTCCGCAGAAAATCGTCAATAGTTGACAAGCTATAGCCTTGTTTTTTTTAGCTTATCGCGGTTGCTATCCTTACTGCTGAGTTTTTTTATCGTTAAATTAATAGCCTAGGAACCTCTTTGATGATCGGCTAATCTAAAAGCAGCAATCCTTAGATTCAATCCTGACTATGAAACTACAAGAACTTTTAACAACTATCCCTCTGGTTTCCCCGATTTCTTCTCCTATCGCTTCTATTACCGAGATTACAGGAATTTCCACCAACTCCCATGCTTGTCAACCGGGAGATTTATTTATCGGTTTACCCGGTACTCGCGTCGATGGGGGCGAATTTTGGCGTTCCGCTTTGGAAACCGGGGCCGTAGCGGCGATTATCTCCCCGGCAGCCGCAGCTAAATTTCCCCCCCCGGAGGATGCTTCGGTAATGGTTGTGGCAGATTTAGTTACTGCCGCTGCTGCGATCGCTGCTAAATTCTATCATTATCCGGCCCTTACCCTAAAATTAATCGGTGTGACGGGAACCAACGGCAAAACCACCACCACCCATTTAATTGAATATTTTCTCAGCCAAGCAGAGATTCCCACCGCTTTATTCGGGACTCTTTACACCCGTTGGCAAGGATTCCAAGAAACCGCTAATCATACCACCCCTTTCGCTAACGAGTTACAAGCTAGTTTGGCCAAAGCGGTGAGCGCCGGCAATGAAATCGCCGTCATGGAAGTTAGTTCCCATGCACTGGCCCAGGGAAGGGTACAGGGTTGTACTTTTCCCGTGACGGTGTTTACCAATCTCACCCGGGACCATCTCGATTATCACCTCGACATGGAGGATTATTTTGCCGCTAAAGCTAAATTATTTAGTCCCGATTATCTGCAAGGTAAGGCGATTATTAACCTTGATGATGCCTACGGTCAACGTTTAGCGGCCTCCCTCTCTCCTCAACAGGTTTTAACCTATAGTGTGTCCGATGCTCGTGCCGATTTTTATACTAAAGATTTACACTATCAACCCACAGGAGTTCAAGGGGTGATGGTGACTCCCCAAGGAGAAATAGCCTTTGCTTCTCCTCTGGTGGGTCAATATAATCTAGCTAACCTCTTAGCGGCGGTGGCAGCAGTGTTAGAATGTGGTGTAGATTTAGGGAAAGTAATCAGTCAAATTCCCCAGTTTTCAGGAGTACCGGGGCGGATGGAACGGGTTAGCATCGCGCCTGACCAAGATATCAGCGTCATTGTCGATTATGCCCATACTCCCGACAGTTTAGAGAATGTTTTAAAAGCTTCCCGACCCTTTATTTCCGGTCGGATGATTTGTGTTTTTGGTTGTGGTGGCGATCGAGATCGGACAAAACGGCCGTTAATGGGTAAAATAGCCGCAGAATTAGCAGATTTAGCCATAGTTACCTCCGATAATCCCCGCACAGAGTCTCCCGAACGAATCCTTGAGGATATCGTCGCTGGCATTCCCTCAGAAATTACTGTTCAGGTAATTAGCGATCGCGCTTTGGCCATTGACACCGCTATTCAAGCAGCGCAACCGGGAGACGGAGTAATTATTGCGGGTAAAGGTCACGAAGATTATCAAATTTTGGGGACGGAAAAAATCCATTTCGATGACCGCGAACAGGCCCGGGCCGCTTTGATGAAAGTGAAAAAGTGATGAGGGATGATTAATTGTCAAGAAAAGCTAACATTAGTTGACCGAAAATTTGGGTACAAGCCCCGCCATGCCCGCGCAGGGTCGGGCAGCTCCACCTTAAATATATATTGTCAACTTAAGGAATTTTGTGCTAGGATATTGATACTCGGTCGAGCAGTGTCAAGATGTTTGTACTAGAATACAAAGTTAAGCCAAAACCTAATCAGATAGAAGCCATTAACGAAGCAATACGGACAACCCAATTTGTTCGGAATAAAGTTCTGCGTTATTGGATGGATAATCGGGGTGTTGGCAAAACAGAGTTATTTCGGTACAACACAGCATTAAGGAAAGAGTTGAAATTTGTTGATGATTTAAACTCCCATGCTTGCCAGACTGCCGTAGAAAGAACCTTGCGGGCAATTACTCGGTTTTACGATAATTGCCAAAATAAAGTTAAAGGAAAGAAAAACTACCCTAAGTTTAAAAAACATTCCCGTTCCGTTGAGTATAAAGTATCTGGATGGAAGCTATCAAAAGATAAACGCCATATTACCTTTACAGATAAAAAAGGTATTGGTACTCTTAAGTTGATTGGTTCTAGAGATATTAATTACTATCAACCAGACCAGATTAAACGGGTAAGAATCCTTAATCGTGCCGATGGTTATTATGTGCAGTTCTGCATTAAATTAGACCCCAGAGACACCGTTAAGCCTTTAACACCTTCCCAGAAAGCCACTGGGATTGATGTGGGATTAAGGTTTTTCTTAGTAGATAGCGAAGGCCATCAAATTGATTGTCCGAACTACTATCGAAAAGCTGAAAAACAACTAAACCGATTAACTAAAAAAAAGTCAAAGAAATACCGTAAGGGTAAAAAACAATCTCGTAATTATCACAAAGCTAGAAAGCGATATGCTCGGAAACATTTAAGAGTAAGTAGGCAACGAGAAGAGTTTGTCAAAAGTGTGGCACTCCGTTTAGTTAAGTCTAACGACTTAATCGCCTATGAAAACTTGAATATCAAAGGCATGGTCAAAAATCGTCATTTAGCGAAGTCGATAACTGATGCAGGATGGTCTGTTTTTAGGCAATGGCTAGAGTATTTTGGGGACAAATGCGGCAAGTTAACTATAGCTGTCTCACCTCATAATACGTCTCAAAATTGTTCTAGTTGTGGACAAAAAGTCGAAAAGTCGCTATCTACTCGAACCCATGTTTGTCCTCATTGTGGATATA
>NZ_JADBUE010000167.1:0-11119 GCF_020245805.1 Microcystis sp. M179S2
TCCACCCACCCACTTAGGGTTTGCGGCAAAAAGTACGGGCGAAGCATTCGGATAGAAAATCTACGGTGTCACCGATAGGTTATTGCCCGAATGCTTCGCCCCTACAGGAGGCGGGCCGATGAAGACGCAAGGTTTTGAAGCATGATTCTCTCAAAATCTTGCACCTGTTTCGCTCGTAAAGCCACAAAACCCTTACCTTGCCTACATTTCACATTTATTCAGCAAACCCTAATTAAGCAGCCGATGATAACTCTTGATCGCTTAAAATCGAGATTATTTCCTAACTTTTAACTGCCGACATCTGCCGCATTTCTAAATATACTAATAAAGCGTTAATATCAGCAGGATTGACTCCGCCAATTCGCGAGGCTTGACCGATAGTGGCGGGTTTAATTTTTGTTAATTTTTCCCGCGATTCCATTGACAAAGTTTCGATTTTCATGTAGTCAATATCGGGGGATAAATGACGGTTACTGTGGCGACTAATTTGGTCGATTTGATTTTGTTGTCGCTTCAAATAACCAGAATATTTAATCTCAATTTCTACCCCTTCTCTTTCGGCTAAATTTAAATCGGGATTACCTAAACCATAACGATCAAGATCGAGATAATGCAAGCTAGGACGACGCAGTAAATCCGCTAAAGAGAGAGAACCTTTGATTTTTTGTTCTGTATCCTTAACGATGGCGATTGCTACTTCATCCCGTTCTTTAATTCTGGTTTCGTGTAGGCGTTCTTTTTCGGCGATAATATTAGTCTGTTTAGTTTGGAATAATTGCCAACGCCGGTCATCAATTAAACCAATTTCTCGCCCTAAAGGTGTTAATCTTTGATCGGCATTATCCGATCGCAATACTAAGCGATATTCGGAACGACTGGTTAACATTCGATAGGGTTCCCGCAGATCCTTGGTACACAAATCATCGACCAAAGTTCCTAGATAACTTTCCTCCCGGGGAAAAACAATTAACTCTTTTCCTAAAGCAAACCGCGCCGCATTAATCCCCGCCACCAGTCCCTGGGCTGCCGCTTCTTCATAACCGGTTGTCCCGTTAATTTGTCCCGCACAAAATAATCCCTCAATCTTCTTCGTCATCAGGGTTGGATAACACTGAGTTGCCGGTAAATAATCGTATTCCACTGCATAGGCAGCACGCAACATCACACAGTTTTCTAAACCGGGTAAAGTCCGCAGCATTGCTAATTGAACATTTTCCGGCAGTCCCGTTGAAAAGCCTTGGATATAAAGTTCGGGAATATCGCGCCCTTCCGGTTCGATAAAAATTTGATGACTTTCTTTATCGGCAAAACGGACGATTTTATCCTCAATACTAGGACAATAACGCGGCCCTTTGGAGTCAATAAAACCGCCATAAATGGGGGATAAATGTAAATTATCTCTGATTAATTGATGAGTTGCCGCCGTGGTGCGGGTGAGATGACAGTTCATTTGTTCCCGTTCGATCCAGACATCGGGATCAAAACTAAACCAACGTACCTCGTCATCGGGCGGTTGCGGTTCCATGCGGGAGTAATCCACCGAACGCTTATCCACACGGGCAGGAGTGCCAGTTTTTAGACGACCAGTCTCGAATCCGAGACGATTTAGGGTTTCTGTTAAACCCACCGCCGCAAATTCGCCCGCGCGTCCGGCGGCCATAGACTTGCCGCCGATCCAGATTTTGCCGCCTAAAAAAGTGCCAGTGGTTAAAATGACGGCTTTAGCGGCGAAACAAGTGCCGAAATAGGTTTCTACCCCTAAAACTTGCTCATTTGCCCCTAAAATCAGGTCTGTGGCCATGCTTTCCCGAATAACCAGATTTGCCTGGGTTTCGACGATACCTTTCATCACCGCCGCGTATTCCCGTTTATCGGTTTGGGCGCGTAGGGCCCAGACTGCCGGCCCGCGAGAGGCATTAAGAACCCGTTTTTGCAGATAGGTGCGGTCGGCCATTTTGCCAATTTCGCCGCCTAAAGCGTCCACTTCGTGGGTTAATTGGGATTTAGCTGGACCACCGACGGCGGGGTTACAGGGTTGCCAAGCGATTTTATCGAGATTAAGGGTGAGGAGAAGGGTACGACAACCGAGACGGGCGCAAGCTAGGGCCGCTTCACAGCCGGAATGGCCCGCCCCGACGACGATGACATCAAATTCGTCTTGAAAGTCTGCGGCTGAGGAGAAAGTCATACTCGATCGAGGGGAAAATTAATTAATCAGGCTAATATTCTAGCAATTTTTCTGAGTTTTCCTCTCAATATAATACAAGAATACTAACTAAGTCATTGACTAACACCAAAGCGATCGCATAAATCTAAAAACAATCTGTATAATCCCTATTTACCCTTGCCTTTTCAGGGCATTACTGGCTAAGTATTATAGGTGCTTATCATATCTTCACGATCGTTTAAAGATTATAATCATGGATTTACTTGCCAATCCCGTTGCTTTGTCGCGGATACAATTCGCCGTCACCGCTATTTTCCATATGCTTTGGCCGGTGTTAACCACTGGTATGGGCATTTATCTAGTCATTGTCGAAGGATTATGGCTAAAAACCCGCAATCCTGACTACTATCATCACGCTCGCTTCTGGTCAAAACTTTACATTCTCAATTTCGGCATTGGAGTTGCTTCTGGTTTACCGATGGCTTTTCAGTTTGGCATGAATTGGGCGCCTTTTTCGGAAGCGGTGGGGGACTTTTTCGGAACTATCCTCGGTTTCGAGGGAACCATGGCCTTTATGCTAGAGGCTAGTTTTCTAGGAATTATGTTGTTTGGTTGGGGACGAGTTCCCCCGTTAATTCACTTCCTAGCGACAATTCTCGTCGCTTTTGGGGCTAATCTTTCCACTTTCTGGATTTTAACCGCTAATTCTTGGCTGCAAACCCCCGCCGGTGGCATTTTCGTGGATGGTAAATTTATCGTTCAGGATTACCTACAAGCGATTCTCAATCCCTTCATGGTTAATAGTTTCCTGCATATGTTTTTCGCTACTCTGGAAACTTCTCTTTTCGTCATTGGTGGTATTAGTGCTTGGTATTTGCTCAATAAACGTCACATTAGCTTTTTTAGTCGTTCTCTCAAAATTGTTCTTACTCTAGCGATTGTTATCGCTCCCTTGCAAATTTTTGTCGGTCATCTTAGTGCCGAACAAGTGTATCACTATCAACCGGCTAAATTAGCCGCCATGGAAGCGCAATGGGAAACCATTCCTGCGGGAGAAACTGCCGGTTGGAGTTTGGTTGCTTTACCCAAGGATAAAGCGGAGACAAATAGCTGGGAAGTGAAGATTCCTAATGCTTTGGGTTATCTTTTGGAATTAAAACCCAAGTTATCGGAACCTGTTCTCGGCTTAAAAACGTGGAAATACGAAGACAGACCGCACATGGTGGGGCTAATCTATTATTCCTTCCGGATTATGGTCGCTATCGGTCTTTTTCTTGCTTCTTTAATGGCTGTAACTGTCGGGCAATGGCTGCGCGGTCAACTGAGTAACGAAAAAATCGACAGTCAAAAATGGTTACTGCGCGCTTGGGTTTTTGCAGCCCCTCTGGGTTATCTTGCGGTTGAAACCGGTTGGATTGTCCGTTGTGTCGGTCGTCAACCCTGGACAGTTTACAATCAAATCCGGACAGTGGATGCTGCTTCTAAACTGCCCGCAGGCGAGATTTTAACCTCTTTAATCGGAATTACGGCGATTTATGTCGTTTTCTTGGTTTCTGCTCTCTATTTTGGCAGTCTTATTATCCGTCAGGGACCCAATCTTAACTTACCACTGCCGGGGACTCAAGAGGAAAAAGTGACCTCACCCGAACTAAATCCTCGTTCCCTAGAAGCGCAACAATAGGAGGAACTATGGAACCGTTACAGTATTTTTTGCCACAAATTTGGTTTTTTATTCTGGGTTTATTCCTGTTTCTCTACGTCCTTCTCGATGGTTTTGACTTGGGGGTGGGAATTCTTTCCCTGACTTCCTCCTCCGAGAAGCGTCGCAGTATTTTAATGACCAGTTTGGGCAATGTTTGGGATGCTAACGAAACTTGGATTGTTTTGATGGGTGGTTCCCTGTTTGGGGCGTTTCCCCTAGCTTACGGGACAATTTTAAACGCTTTATACCTGCCGGCAGTGATTATGGTGGTGGGGCTGTTATTTCGGGCTGTTTCCTTCGAGTTTCGTGAACATTCTCGTCGCAAGTTGTTCTGGAATTATGCCTTCGGACTCGGCAGTTTTTTGGCCGCTTTGGGGCAAGGATTCGCCCTCGGTGCGGTTTTTGAGGGCATTAAAGTGGATGAATTGGGTCATTTTGCCGGCGGCCCCTTTGATTGGTTAACATGGCGATCGATTCTAGTTTCTTTAACTTTAATCCAAGCTTATGTTTTAGTGGGTTCCACTTACCTAATTCTGAAAACTACGGGTAATTTACAGGAAGTTCACTATAAAACGGCAAAAATTGCCGCTATTACCACTTTTATCGGTGCTGTCTTTATCACCATCAGTACGCCGCTGCTTTCTGACCATATCCGTCAGCGTTTATTTGACCCTCGACTAATTTACATCTTTATCCTCATCCCGATTCTAGCTGTGGTCTTACTGGGTTTATTACTGCGGAGTTTGCAACTACAGGAAGAAAACACCCCCATGGTCTGGACAGTATTGCTGTTTATGCTCTCTTTTATCGGTTTGGGATTGTTGATTTTCCCCGATATTATTCCCCCGTCAGTGACAATTTATCAAGCGGCGGCCGCCCCTAGTTCTTTGGTGTTTATGCTGACTTTTGTGGGTTTTTTAATCCCAATTTTACTAGCTTATACAGTTTATAATTACATCGTTTTTCGGGGTAAAATTACTGCTGAATCCTACGGAGAATAGATGGCGTTGCCGATTTCAGATATGAATCTTCTTTGGTGGTATTTTTAAGGGGAAACTCTCTACCGCTGATGCTAAACTGAATTTATTCTAGGAGGTCTTTGGGTGTAATTAACTCGTAACGCTCGAAGGGTTGATGAATCCAAGGATTATCGGGGTAATATTCCACATAATAGTCAGGTTTGATTCTTGATGCCGCTTTGTACCAGATCACCGCAGTTTTGATATTGGTAATCCCGTATTTTTCCTGCAATAAAATCGAGGTTTTTTGGAGAGTGATTCCCGAATCGACTAAATCATCCACTAATAACAAGGGACTCTTTAATTTGGCTTCGATCATAGCTAAATTCGAGGAAATAGTTAATTCTCCCCGAATTTGATGATTTTGCCCCCCGTAGGAAGCAGCGTAGAGAATGGCTAGGGGTTGACGAAAAAGACGACAGAGAATGTCACCGACGCGCAATCCTCCCTTAGCTAAACAGACAATCTGAGCAAATTGCCAACCAGAATGATCGATTTTTACTGCTAATTTTTCGATCAGACGATGGTATTCATCCCAAGAAACATAGACATCGGCCATATTTTCCATTCCCGATTCAGAATTACTTATTTTCGGCAGGTCGATCACTACTCCAGGCCCACCAAACTCGATCGCATTGACAATGATAGAATTCCTGCCATTTACGTCGAGAATCTTCTCCTAAAACGGGAGCGCGGCGATTGATCCAAACGGACTGAGCTTCTTTAGCTTTGGCCCCACAGTAAGGACAACAAAAATTGTAGGCGTGAACAGCATTCTCTGTCCAGTCAGGGGGAAAGGGACTAAAAGCATCCATAATCTCTAAAATATAAGAGTAATAACTAGAAAAACTGGGTCAATAGACAATCTCCTTGTTTACTTTATCACTAAAAAAATATGGCTAGAGGGGATCAAATATACGCCTATCGGGAATTGCTCAATCTTCAGGGTGTTTATGCCCATCATGGCATCGATTGCGGTGATGGTAGCGTCATTCATTACCGAAAACCGAGCGAGATTGTTGAACGAACTTCCCTAGAAACCTTTGCTAGGGGTGGTAAAATCTATGTGGTGCGCCATGTAGAGGTGGGATTTTCCTTTATCCCCGATGTGGTGGTAGAAAGGGCGCTAAGTCGTCTGGGGGAGCAGAAATATAATCTTCTTTTTAACAACTGCGAACATTTTGCCACTTGGTGTAAGACCGGTATTAGCAAAAGTCAACAGATAGAAGAATTTATCCCGATTATTACCCATTTACAAGCGGTGGGACTCTACGAACCTCTGAAAAAATCCCTCATCGGAGCCGACCCCAACAATGCCCAAACTCTGTTAAAAGGGGCTTTAAGCAATCTTAAGGTCAGTTGGGATGAAATTCAACCCCAGTACAAAAAAGCCCTTCAAGAAGCAGAAACATGGAATCGAGTAGCGATCGAAGCTTTAAGCAGAAATCGCGATGATTTAGCCCGGGAAGCCCTGAAACGCAAGGTAGAAGCCAAAAAACAGGCAAAACGCCATCAGGAACAATTGGATCAACTAGCGGCCATGACCGAAAATGTTCTTAAAAGTCTGGTGATTGCTAACGGTTAGTCTGGATGTCAGTAAACTGTTCAGTATCTAACCCTCTGCCAATTGCCTCGGTTGATTCCCATCCAAATCAGGTAATTTTAGTTGCTCGCCATGGAAATCTGGATTATTTTACGTTTTTCAATCGCCGCTGCCATTATTGCTCTAGTTTGCTGGTCTTTAGCCAGTGCCGTGCGCGATAGTTGGCAAGTTGCCCGACGGATGCACTCCATCCCTTGCTCCCACTGCCGCTACTTTACCAACGATTATCGCCTCAAATGTAGTGTACAACCCAGGAGCGCCAACACCGAACAAGCGATCGACTGCAGCGATTATTTTCCTGATGCCTAGTCTGCCATAATACCGAAAAGCTTTTCGAGATGGTGCGAAATTTGCTAGTCTAGGCTAAATAGGTCTGAAATAGTATAGAAACGTGGATACAATTATTGGTCGGGGCAAAACAGCCCGTAGAGCTTACGGTATCGATGAAATCGCACTTGTACCCGGAGTGCGAACCCTCGATCCTAGTTTAGCCGATACCCGTTGGTCTCTCGGCAATATCGAGCGGGAAATCCCGATTATCGCCAGCGCTATGGATGGGGTGGTGGATACTAAAATGGCCGTCCTCCTCTCCGAGTTGGGGGCGCTAGGGGTACTAAACCTCGAAGGTATTCAAACTCGTTATGAGGATCCTAACCCGATTCTCGATCGCATTACTGCGGTCGGCAAATCAGAATTCGTCGGTTTAATGCAGGAACTCTACGCAGAACCGATTAAACCGCAACTAATCGAGCTTCGTATCCAAGAAATTCAAGAAAAAGGCGGTATTGCGGCAGTTAGCCTCACCCCTGCCGGTGCCGTCAAATACGGTGCTATCGTCGCCCAAGCAGCGGCCGATATTCTCTTTGTCCAAGCAACGGTTGTTTCCACTGCCCATTTATCCCCGGAAGCTATCACCCCCCTCGATTTAGTGCAACTGTGCCAAGAAATGCCCATTCCCGTGGTTTTGGGCAACTGCGTCACCTACGAAGTCGCCCTTAACCTGATGAAAACTGGGGCAGCCGGGGTTTTAGTCGGTATCGGTCCGGGGGCCGCCTGTACTTCTCGCGGCGTTTTAGGGGTGGGAGTTCCCCAAGCCACTGCTGTGGCCGATTGTGCCGCCGCTAGGGACGATTTTTTCCGAGAAACCGGTAAATACGTCCCCGTTATTGCCGATGGCGGCATTATTACCGGCGGTGATATCTGCAAATGTATCGCCTGTGGTGCTGACGCGGTGATGATTGGTTCTCCCATTGCCCGGTCATTGGAAGCCCCCGGCCGCGGTTTTCACTGGGGTATGGCCACACCTAGTCCGGTTCTACCCCGGGGAACCCGAATTAGTGTGGGCAGTACCGGAACTATTGCCGAAATCCTCGTTGGACCGGCAAAATTAGATGATGGTACTCATAACCTCTTGGGGGCGCTGAAAACCAGTATGGGAACTTTGGGTGCTAAGAACTTAAAGGAAATGCAACAGGTGGAAGTGGTGATTGCCCCCTCGCTGCTGACGGAGGGTAAAGTCTATCAAAAGGCCCAGCAGTTAGGTATGGGTAAATAAAAGTTATCAGTGAACAGTGATCGGTTATCTGCTTCTCGGGGCAGTTTTTGATTTGTGCCGGAGATGGATTTTCTTCTTGGGATGACTATCCCCTTCAGGTTCGGTTCTACCGACTCCCACTATCTCAAAAAACTGTTAAATTGGAAGAACCAAAAGGATAGTTTATAAAAAAATTGAGTTAAGGAGATCAAAAGTGTATAGAGAAAACGATCGCCCTGACAATTTATTCGGTACCGATAGTGAATTTTCCGAGAGTTTGTGGCAGTATGTCCAGACCTTAAGTCCAGAAACAATCGCCCAACTCTCGAAACCGGAGTCCCAAGAGGTTTTCCAAGTGATGGAACGCAACATTATCGGACTTTTGGGCAACCTTCCTTCGGAACATTTCGGGGTCACTATCAGTACCAGTCGCGAACATCTGGGCCGGTTATTGGCCTCAGCAATGATGAGTGGTTACTTTCTCCGCAATGCCGAACAGAGAATGAATTTTGAAAAATCTCTCGCTAGTCTCCAGAGTGGTTCTAGCGATGTTTAAGGTTTAGCGGTAGTTAGTTTGAAAGGGAAAAAGAAGCAATCAGATTTTAGTTACAAGATAACTTTGATCTGGTTAATAACTGATAACTGATAACTGATAACTGATTAAAGACAGTTTTGCTGCCAGAGTAGTTCTTTTTCGATTCCCTGTTTTTCTCCGGGGGGGACAGTCCTTTCCCGCATGATATAAAGTTGCAGGGATTTAATTTGTTGATCCCTACCGTGCTGCTGATTCCAGTTTTGACAGAGATACTGACCAAACTCTCCATAAACTGACCGACCGATAGCTCGATTAAGATTAATAAAATATACCCGCCACTGCATGGTTTTATACAAACGATTGCGATCGCTATCCGTGGGTTTATCCCAAATTACTGGCTGTCCTTCTCTAAATATATCTACCGTGGAACCATCGGCTAATTTACTGACCGCCACAAACCAAGCATCATCCCGGGGCGGACTAGGGGAGAAAATAGTCCAATATTGGTCTAAACGAGTTATTCTTGCCAGAATATCAATTGTATTAAAAGTACGACGGGTGAGCAAGCGATCGAGGGATTGAATTAAAGGTGTATTTAAATCGCCTCTAATGGCCGATTGCCGGACAAAACTGCGTAAATTCCAGATACTGGTCAACAAGAAGAAGAAAATTACCAACATATTTAAAGGTAAAGAGGATTTAATCGTCAGGGGACGAAACTTGAGAGGTTTGGTGAAATTGCCCATAAAACGACGATGGGAGGCAATCCACTCATAAATTCTCGTTCCCAGGGACATGAGGGGCGGTAAACGCAAAATTGGTGCTAAAAACCAGAAAATCGGCGAAAGACTGACAATATAAACCAATGCTGACCATTTAAACCGACGTTTTCCCTGCCAATCTTCCACTACCCAAGAATTTTGGGCTACCATATCCTCGTATATTGAGGGGTTATCCTGAGCGACTAACAGGGGAGTGCCGGGTAAAATGAGAAAAGTGCGGAGAAGATGAACAACTTTCTTGCAAAATCCACAATCTCGATCATAATTAATCCTTAAACCTTCTCTTTCTGGGTTTATTATCCGTTTTTGTCCCCAATCCCAGACTAAGCTAGGGATGATCGGCAACCAATAGGTAACACTCAAGAAAGGGAAAACCCCTAAATGTAGAATCAGTGCAAAAACCGTATGCAAGAAAATAAAGGAAACTACGGCGATTATTTTAAATAAACTATTGCGAAAGGGAACAAACATCAATAGCGGACCGAACCATTCAAAGCCTAGGGCTGAAATTGTCAGGAATTTGAGGAATTGCTGCGGTAAAGTCAGTAAAAAACTCCCCAAAGCGGTAGCGTATTGATCGTAACTAAGAGAGTAATAAACGGCTGTACCGTCGGGCCACCAAGTCTCACTTTTGAGTTTAAAGACCACTGACCACATATAGATGTAACACACCTGTATCATAAAAGCCACCGTGGCAGCCGAAACCACACGCTTGGGTAGGGGGTTGGGATTGGTGTTTAAGGCACTTTCCACGGAATAACAGGCACCGAGGGGTAAAAACATCGCCCAGAATAATACTGCCCGGATTACGTCATCGGCGGCAAATAGTAACAGGGGGTTGCGATGATGTAAAGAGACGATTAGCACCCAAGTGGCGATCGTGGCTAAACGGGTATGATAGCCAATTAAAAGCAATAATGCGATCGCTATAGCGACAATAAACAGGATACTCTGCACCAGCACCGAGTCACTGAGAGCAAAAATAGACCAGTAAAAAGGACTGGCAGAGACTTTCGATAAGCTTTCTAGGGGTAAAACCCCTAATTCACTGTAATGGGCAGTTACTTGGCTAAAACGAACCGATAAATCCACTAAAACCACTAACGCCAAGGCAATGCGAAATAAAGCCAGCGATCGCAGGTCAAACCCGAAAATCTCTGCCAGTCTTTGTCTAAATGATTTTGTCATTATCGCCATAGGATGATGATTCCCTCCACTTCTTCAATAAACCTACTTTATAGCAAGTAAAAAGGCCAAAGGCAAAAGAAAGCTGTCAGTATTCTCCGAGTCAGTATTCTCCGAGTCAGGACTCATCGTTCGCTCAATTTTTCGGGAGTGAAGGAGTAAAATCGGTTGAAAGACTTGCCCCGTAAAGATTAGAGCGAAACCAGCGACTTCACTAGACCCCTTGCCTAATTTTTTTATTGTATAATAGAGGGTTTGGCTTTTTTCTCAATTTTTAGATGGAAGTGGAAAAAAGAATAAAATGTGATCTTAGGTCAGGAAATCATACTAAATCCGTTGAGTATAGGCTACTTATGAGGATAGGCACTCATGCAAAAGCAGGAATAGATAATCAGTCTTTAATAACGGGATTTAGTATCATCTATACTTTTGCTATGTTTATTAGCAAAAATATGGATTATCAAAACTTATCAGATGAACAATTCAAACGCCGTTTCGGTGTGTATAAACAAACATATAGAAAGATGGTAGAATCAGTAAAAAGTGTTGAAGCCGACTCTAATTCACCATCTAAAAGGGGACCGAAACCTAA
>NZ_JADBUE010000168.1:0-4936 GCF_020245805.1 Microcystis sp. M179S2
CCTACGGAATTATCCCTACGGAATTATCCCTACGGAATTATCCCTACGGAATTATCCCTACGGAATTATCCCTACGGAATTATCCCTACGGAATTATCCCTACGGAATTATCCCTACGATCTGAATTGTTGTTACGGTGATTATAAAATCGGCTCGATTTTTTTCTCAAAACCCTTGACAAATGGCGAGACTTGCTTTAGACTTTTTATATAATGGAAATCCGTGCGCCCATATATATATGGTTTTTGAGGGAAGATAAGAGAGAAAAAAATAGACTCCAAAACCGGGATGGGTAGGAATAAGGATATAAGGTATGAAGACAGAAAATTTCTCTCCCCGACAAGCATTAAACAAAGCATTCCTGAGAGTCAAACCGAGTCGTAGTCAGGTGGAGAAGTTTCAAACCCACCTAGAACAACTTTTGGGGAGTATAAACGAGACAGAATCGGAGGAGTTCCACAAAAACCTGCTTGCAGACTTTCTCAAACACAGCTACTATAGTCCCCAACATTTCATCAACACCAAGGGAAGGAATGATTTAGTCATCCATAATGGGAAAGAGTCGCGGGATTCCGTGGGGGTGATATTGGAAGTCAAGAAACCCAGCAATAAAAGCGAGATGCTGCGGAGAGACAAACTCAACTGTAAAGCATTACAAGAATTACTCCTCTACTTCCTACGGGAAAGAATAACCGAGAAAAACCTAGAGATAAAACACCTGATTGCTACCAATATATATGAGTGGTTTATCTTCGATGGGAATATCTTCGAGAGACTATTCGCACAAAATCAGGAACTTGTCAGACAGTTTAATGACTTTGAGACGGGGAGACTAACGGGAAAAACCACCGACTTCTTCTATAAACAGATAGGAGAACCCTTCCTGAACTCCAGACTCGATTCCCTGACATACACCCATTTTGACTTGCGGGAATACACCCAAACCATCCGGGAGGACGAACATAACCTTATCAGTCTCTATAAAATCTTTTCTCCCGAACACCTCTTAAAACTCCCCTTTGCGAACGATAGCAACAGTCTCGACAAAAACTTTTATAGTGAACTGCTGCATATCATCGGATTGACAGAGATAAAAGAGGGAGGGAAAAAACTCATCCAACGTCTGCAACCGGCAGCGCGTCAACCCGGTTCGCTGCTAGAGAACGCTATCAGTCAAGTAGAGAGTTTAGATAAAATCTCTCGTTTACCCAATCCCGAGGAATTTGGGGAGACGGAGGAGGAGAGACTATTGAATATCGGTTTAGAGTTAGGGATAACCTGGATAAATAGAATCCTCTTCCTCAAACTATTAGAAGCGCAGATAATTAGGTATCATCGGGGGGATAAATCCCTAGGGTTTCTCAATTTAGGCAAAATTGCCAACTATGACGACTTAAATCGCTTATTTTTCAGCGTTTTAGCCAAAAAACAGTCAGAAAGAAGCAAAGACATCCAGAATACCCATACTCAGGTTCCCTATCTCAACAGTTCCCTATTTGAACCGACAGACTTAGAACAATCAACCATAGTCATCAGTAACCTGCGTTCGGAGAATTTAGAGATTTTTGCGGGAACAGTCTTAAAGGATAGTCAGGGGAAAAAGCGAACAGGAGAAATCAACGCTTTAGCATACCTATTCGAGTTTCTCAATGCCTACGATTTTAGCAGCGAAGGTGGGGAAGCGATACAGGAGGACAATAAGACTCTTATCAATGCGTCAGTGTTGGGATTAATCTTCGAGAAAATCAACGGATATAAGGATGGTTCCTTTTTCACCCCCGGTTTCATCACTATGTATATGTGTCGGGAAACGATTCGACGCGCAGTGATAGAGAAATTTAACCAGAGTCAGGGATGGGATTGTCAGACAATCGAGGATGTATATAACCGCATCAAAGATAAAACGGCAGCCAATGCTATTATCAATAGTCTCAAAATTTGTGATCCTGCGGTGGGTTCGGGACATTTTCTTGTTTCTGCTTTGAACGAGATAATCGCGATTAAGAGTGAGTTACAGATTTTATTGGATAAAGAGGGGAAAACTCTCAGGGATTATCGGGTTGAGGTGGTGAACGATGAGTTAATCGTCACCGATGATGACGGTAATCTGTTTGAATATAATCCCCGCAACCGAGAAAGTCAGCGCGTACAGGAGACTTTATTTCAGGAAAAACAGCGTCTGATTGAGGGGTGTCTCTTTGGAGTCGATATCAATCCCAACTCGGTGAAAATCTGTCGTCTGCGTTTATGGATTGAGTTACTCAAGAATGCTTACTACAAAGCAGACAATGAGTTAGAGACGTTACCGAATATCGATATTAATATCAAGGTTGGCAATTCTCTGATTAGTCGCTTTGGGTTATCCAATGATTTACAAGTCTTTTCCCGCAAAAGTCGTTTAAGTATCGAGAGTTATAAGGATGCGGTGAGAGTCTATCGCAACGCAGAGGATAAATCGCAAAAGCGCGAGATGGAGAGATTGATAAGTGAGATTAAGAGTAGTTTTCGTCAGACTTTACAGGGAGATAATCCTCTGAAAAAGCGCTTGCGGGGTTTGGAAACGGATTTATATAGTCTAGAGAATCAAATTTTGTTATTTGAGGAGTCACCCAAGGAAAAGAAAGCGCGGGAAAGGAAGATTAGTCAGTTAAGGAATGAGATTGATAAATTACGTCCGCAACTAGAGGAGATTGAAAGCGGTAAGATTTATCATAATGCTTTTGAATGGCGCTTCGAGTTCCCCGAAGTTCTAGACGATAAGGGGAATTTTGTCGGTTTTGATGTGGTAATTGGCAATCCTCCTTATATAAGTATTGAAGATATAACTTGGGACCATAGAAGATTTTACGAAACCATTTATCAAACGGCTACTGGAAGATTTGACTTGTATTCTCTATTCATTGAGAAAGCAATGCAAATAAAACAGCCGACAGGTGTTTTCACTTACATTATTCCAGGAAAGTTTTTAAACAACAAACAATTTGTTACTGCTCGTGAAATTGTTTGCGATAATCACGGAGTTACGGTGGTAAAAATTGACGAAAAAGTATTTGAAGATGCACAAGTAAATAGTGTAATTGTAGAAAATTATCCCACTACAAAAGCACAATACAAAGCATTTAAAATCACAAGGCAAGAATTGCAACAGCTTTCAGAAACTGAAGTATCAAGTATCTTGAACGATAAGGAGATAATTTTTCGTTTAGAAATAAATACCAAATTTGATAACCTCATTGCTAAAATTGAGGCAGATACACTGAAATTAAAAGAAATTGCAGAAGTGAAAGACGGAATTGTTGCAGGTACAATCAAAGACATTTTGTTTATTGATAAAAAAATAGACAAAGACAGTCACAAACTTTATTTCGGTAAAAACCTTTCAAGATTTTATTTAGGCACAACTGATGTTTGGGTTAATTATAAACCCGAAGAGATGATGAAACAAGAAGTTAAAAGACAAGCGGGTAAAAGATCTGGTCTTTGGATGAGAGATAAAAAAATATTTGAGAGAGATAAAATTATTTACCGCAAAGTTGGGAAAGAACTCATCGCCACATACGCAGAAAAAGGGATTTACTATGAACAAACGATACATAGTTGCCATATCACAGACAAAAGATTTAAAACAAAATATGTTTTAGGACTTTTCAATTCCACCTTGTTCAAGTTCTATTATCAAAAAACAAATTCTCAAGGTGGTGATATTTTTCCACAAGTAAGAATTTCATCGGTAGAAAAGCTACCTATAAAACTTGCAGACAGTAAAACACAAGAAACAATTGAAACTCTTGTTAACCAAATTTTAGCCAAGAAATCAGAAGATAATTCTGCCGACACTAGCGAGTTAGAAAAAGAGATTGACAAAATAGTGTATGAATTGTATGGATTAAGCGAGGAAGAAATCAGGATAATAGAGGGAGAAATCAAATAAATATAAATGTAGGGTGTGTTAGCGAAGCGTAACGCACCCAAAAGCATCCCAAAGGACTGACAAAAATTTGATCCCCCTAAATCCCCCTTTTTAAGGGGGATTTAAATTTAATACATTTGTTCTTATGAACTCCCAATCGAACTTTAAAACCCATCTCCGCGCTTCCCCTATACCTTCCTCTTACCTATTGCAAGAGTGCCTTATCTCAACAAGTAATTTAAATTCAGTACAGCTTACACCCAAAAGAATCTCAACCAAAATGCTTGACAAAAGCCAAGACTTGACTTATACTTTTTATATAATGGGAATCCGTGCCTAAATATATATAGGGGTTCTCAGAGAAATTAACGAGCGAAAGAAATAGGGACGAAAAGGAAAGCTTTGCCGCAAGGATTAAAGCTGGTTTGGTTAGACTAACTTTATCGAAAATTTGGGTTAAAACCCCGTCGTTTTACGACGGCTTTTCCTGATTTTTGATGTAGGACTTAAGAACTTCCAGTGGCGCACCTCCTACAGAAGATACAAAATAACTGGGCGACCAAAGAGCGTCTTTCCCGTATGGCTTAGGATATCCAGCTTGTCCATACCTACGACTAGAGACTCCTTTTAAAGAATTGACCATTACAGAAATAGATAATTTCGGTGGATATTCAATCAATGCGTGGACATGATCGGACTCCCCGTTAAATTCCAATATCTGAAAATTCATTTTTTCCGCAACTTCCCTAAAAGAGTTTTCAACCAAAGTCAGACTTTTACCAGTAAAAACCTTACTTCTGTATTTTGTCACAAAGACCAAGTGTATCTTTAGATCGGAAACAGAGTTTCTTTCTTTTCGCAACTGACTTGACATTATTAACAGACCTAGTTAGAATAGAGTACAGACACAAATATCTTAAGCCAATGAAAGCGAGGTATCAATACCGCATTTTCCCAACACACCAACAAAAAAGGCTTTTGTCTCAATTGTTCGGGTGTGTGCGCGTTGTCTGGAACGATACCTTA
>NZ_JADBUE010000169.1:0-22084 GCF_020245805.1 Microcystis sp. M179S2
CTCACTCGGAGCATCTCACCTTTGTAACCCCTAAATCAGGTTTTATGTCAAACTATTTTGAAAGCCTTACTAGAAACCAGTTTTAGGGACAAGTATAATTACTCACTTGCATAAATGAGATGCTCCCTGCTCACTGAAAACTTAAATCTGATGACTGATAACTGAAAACTTAAATCTGATAACTGAGTCGGTTATTGACGCAGCTTAGTCAACTCTAACAGCAGACGAGAGGATAAAAAACAGATAAAGCTCTCTCCCAGAAAGAGACTTAATTGCCCACTGTCAGCGAGCAAGTCTGTGGATAATTGTAGGGGAACTAGGCCGCGGACTAGGGCAAAAGCTGCCACTGTACCATCTTTGAGATGGGGATTATCATCGTTACGGACGACATAACGATAGGTGACACCAAAGAGAAATCCGCTAATTATCGCCCCGGATATCTTGACAAAAGCGCCAATTACTGTGAGCGATTCCCCTAACAATAGTCGATCAACAATTAAAAATAGCAGATAGGGAACCAGGAAAGCCAGCGCCGAGATACTCCCCACCTGTATGGATTCGATTCTTTCCTTGAGCGTAATTTGCACGATCGCCTCTCTAAAACGGAGTCACTGATGAAGTATTATCGAAAATTTGGGTTGAAAACCTCGCCCTTTAGGGCGACTTTATGTTAGCATTAAATTGAGTCGTTGACTTTGGGAACGCAGGAAACAAGCGACACTCCGTAATCCCTAAATCTCTAACCATCACTGGTACAAAAGCTTTCATCGTAAGTCCACATGGTAAGAGCGAAAAACAATTAAATACTGTGGGACACACAGAAATTTACGCTTGGGGAGTAGTCTTTAAGAGTGCTTGCCTTGTAGGTGTAGTCGGACTAGACATGAAACTGTAAGACCAAAATTAGCTTTGCTAGTAGCGGCAAGATTCAGCCCAAGAATCTCCGCACTTTTAGGGCGGAGAGTGTCAACTCCTAAGTAATTCGTTTAACAAAGGCAATTATGGATATTTTGACACTTGGTTGGGTTAGCATTCTCGCCCTGTTCACTTGGTCGATCGCCATGGTGGTTTGGGGTCGTAACGGTTTCTAGGTAATCTATAGATACCATGGAAACATCCTTGATTCTCAACACTCTCTTTCTAGTCGCCTTAATTCTCCTCGTTATCGTCAGTGGTGGCATTCTCTACCTGACGACTACAGAATGGCGCGATCGCCGTCGTCAAGATGGCGATAAAAAATTAGGAAAATAATCCTGAACAGGTGTACTTAATTACGCCTGTTTTTCCTTTACTATGATTAAAATACTGCACTTATCGGATATTCACATGGGGAGCGGTTTTTCCCATGGACGTTTAAATCCAAAAACGGGATTAAACACGCGTTTAGAGGATTTTATGGGCAGTTTAAGCCTCTGTATCGATCGGGCTATTGCCTCCCCTGTGGATCTAGTGCTTTTTGGGGGAGATGCCTTTCCCGATGCCACTCCTCCTCCCTTTGTTCACGAAGCTTTTGCCAGTCAATTCCGTCGTCTTGCCGATGCTAATATCCCGACGGTGTTATTAGTGGGTAATCACGATCAACATTCTCATGGTAATGGCGGTGTCAGTCTCTCCATCTATCGTACCCTAGCGGTGCCGGGGTTTATTGTTGGCGATCGCCTGACCACCCATCGCATCACCACCCGCAATGGCGATATCCAAGTCATTACTTTACCCTGGTTAACCCGGGCCACTCTCTTAACCCGTCCCGAAACCGAGGGTTTATCCTTGAGTGGGGTAAATGAATTGTTAATTAACCGTTTGGAACCGGTTTTAGAAGGAGAAATTCGCCAATTAGATACAAGTTTACCAACAGTTTTATTAGCCCATTTAATGGCCGATCGAGCTAGTTTAGGAGCAGAAAGATTTTTAGCGGTTGGTAAAGGTTTTACTGTGCCTTTATCGTTGCTAAATCGTCCACAATTCGAGTATGTTGCCCTTGGTCATGTTCACAAACACCAAAATCTTAATCCTAGCAATGATCCGCCTATTGTCTATCCAGGGAGCATCGATCGAGTGGATTTTAGCGAGGAAAAAGAAGATAAGGGCTATGTTTTAATAGAAGTGGCTAAAGGAGAGGTTAAATGGGAATTTTGTCCTTTACCCGTGCGTCCTTTCCGTTCCATCGAAGTGGATGTTTCCGAGGCAGAAAACCCCCAAAAAGAATTGCTGAAAGCTCTCAAAAAACACGATATTCAGGAAGCAGTTATCCGCTTAGTTTATAAAATTCGCAGTGAACAATTAGAACTAATCAACACCAATCAGCTTGACGAAGCGTTAAAAACTGCCCATAGTTATAGTATTCGGGCGGAATTAATTAGTCAATTAACCCGTCCCCGTTTACCGGAATTAGGGGTGGGTAATCAATTAGATCCGATGGAGGCGTTAAAAGCTTATATCGATAATAAGACAGATTTGCGCGATATTGTCGATGATATGTTAGAGGCAGCCCAGCTTTTATTAAATCAACAGCCAGAAATTTGGCTAGAGGAAGAAACCTCGATTTAGCTATCAGTTATCAGTTATCAGTTATCAGTTATCAGTTATCAGTTATCAGTTATCAGTTTACTGCTCACTGAAACATCTTCCCTATCCCTCTTTGAACTAACAATGAGTTTATGTCTTAATCCCGATTGTCTATATAACAATGATCCTACAGATAAATTCTGTCAAAAATGTCGCTTTCAATTATTACTAAAAGATCGTTATCGTGCTATAAAATTAATTGGTCAAGGAGGTTTCGGTAAAACTTTTCAAGCAATTGATGAGGATAAACCTTCTAAACCTTATTGTGTGATTAAACAATTTTTTCCTAGCGCTCAAGGTAGCAATGCTCTCAAGAAAGCGGCGGAATTATTTAAAGAAGAAGCGATTAGTTTAGATAATCTCGGTCAACACCCACAAATTCCCTCCCTCTATGCCTATTTTACCAGCAATGATGGGCGACAATATCTTGTTCAAGAATATATTGAGGGAGAAAATCTAGAACAAGAATTACAAAGCGAGGGAGTTTTCAATGAGGAAAAGATCAAACATCTTTTATTGGAAATTTTGCCAATTCTTGATTTTATCCATGCTAAAAGAGTCATTCATCGGGATATTAAACCAGCTAATATAATTAGGAGACGCAGCGATAATAAAATAATTTTAGTGGATTTTGGTGCCTCTAAATTCATGCCCATTGCTAACCTTTCCCTGACAGGAACAGTGATCGGTTCGGCGGGATATATCGCTCCAGAACAAAGTAATGGCAAAGCGATTAATAGCAGTGATTTATATAGTTTGGGAGTCACTTGTATCTATTTATTAACGGGAATATCTCCCTTTGAATTATTCGATGTGAGTGAACATGAATGGGTATGGAGACAGCACCTGATTAATAATCCTGTTAGTGTTGAATTAGGTAAAATTTTAGATAAATTAATTGAATTTGGCACCAAAAAACGTTATCAATCAGCCAGGGAAGTCCTGCAAGAGTTAGCAGTAAAATTAGCCTTCGTGATTCCGCCAAAACCCCGATCACAGAATACAATTCAAGAAACGGTTTTGCCAGCTTTTCCAGCCGCCACCAGGGAGGAAATTAACCTCAAAAGTGCCAAGGCAATTGATTACACTAATCTGCGGGATTTATTAGCGCAAGAAAAATGGCAAGAGGCAGATCAAGAAACGGCTAATCTCTTCTTAAAAGTTGCCGATCGAACTAAAGAAAAATATCTTAAGATAGAAGATATAGATAACTTTCCCTGTGAAGATTTAGCCACTATCAATCAACTCTGGTTAAAATATAGTCAGGGAAAATTCGGTATATCTGTTCAGAAAAGAATCTATGAAAGTTTGGGAGGAAGCAGCAATTATGATCAACAAAAATGGAACGCTTTTGGAACAAAAGTCGGTTGGCGAGTTAATAACAAGTGGTTATACTACGATCAAATTACTTTCTCTCTCAAAGCACCCTGGGGACATCTCCCCACCCTTGTGTGGGGTGTGGGGGGTGGGATAATTCTTTTTTCTCGTCTGGAAACCTGTGCCATGGACGGAGTTTCTAGCAGGGGATAAATTGACTTAAAAACTTTTCTGGAGAATTAAACAATTTCTCCCTTCGCCAGTGCGGATATATTGTAAAGTATCAGTAAGAGAACGCATAAAAATTAATCCTCGATCGCTTTCCATTTCCAAAGGTGCGACGGGATGTTGTTGTAGAGAATCAAGTTTTGCTTGTAGATCAAAAGATTGACCGTGGTCCCATATTCTTATTTCTAGAGAATGGGACTTTAAAGTTAATTCTAGATCGATCGGTGTAGTCGGTGGTAAATGTTGGTGAGCGTAACGGACAGCATTAGTAAATCCTTCTGCTAAAGCCACCTTACACTGCCAAAGCACCGAGTCGGGTAGAAAAGAGCGGCCGTGAGATTCAAACCATTGTAGGACTGGGATTAAAGCTGCCAATTCCGTCTGGACTTGTAGATGGAATTGGAGGGGGAAAGAAGGGGAATTTAAGACTTCAGAAGGCACCACTGTTTTTTTGAAAGAGAATCAAAATTGTTTTAAAAATCAGTTGTAGATCGTAGCCTAAACTCCAATTTTCTTGATAGCGCAAATCTAGTTGAATTACCTCTTCAAAATTACTCACCCGAGAGCGACCATTCACCTGCCATTCTCCCGTCATACCGGGTTTTACATCTAAACGTTGCCATTGGGGAACATCGTAGCGTTCCACCTCATCGGGGGTGGGAGGACGAGTGCCAACAAGACTCATTTCACCGGTGATCACATTCCAAAACTGGGGCAATTCGTCTAAACTGGTGCGACGTAAAAATTTTCCTACCCGGGTAATCCGGGGATCATTTTTATTTTTAAAAAAAGCTCCCTCCGCTTGATTAGGGATTTTATCCTTGAGTGCTTCTGCATCCACACACATGGAACGAAACTTAAGAATTTTAAATTCCTTTCCCAACCAACCGCAGCGGGTTTGACTGAAAAAAATTGGACCGGGACTGTCTAACTTAATAGCAATAGCAATGGGGACAAAAATAACCCCCGTGATTAATAAACCCACGATCCCACCAACAATGTCAAGACCGCGCTTTAACCAACTGCGAATCGAGGGATGGGTTTCCGGTAGATGGTTTTCATTGGCAGTAAAGCTCTTTTCTTGGGCTGCTAGGGGGGAGGTTTGGAAAGTGAATAATTGATCTAGTCCCGTAATCGATAAAACCCCCATCACTGGGGGATGGACGTTAGCCAGCACTAACTCGATATTTTCTGCTCTGGCCGCTTTGAGATTATGGACTAAAGCACCCACACCACTACTATCCATAAATTGAGTGGCATTCAGATCAAGAATGACTTTTTCGGGAGTGGGTGTTTGGGCGATGAGATGGTGAAACAGATCCTTGAACTGTACTGCTTCCAAGACAGTCAAGCGATCCGGCATCCGCAAAACCGGATACTCCATCGGAATGATCAGAAAACGTGTTTCAGGAATTTGGGAAGTCATCGACACAAAGAGATGGTTTGATAGATGAACAAGGCCTGATGACCCACTTAAATGTTTACTACACTTTTCCCCAAATACCAATGGGTAATGTCAGAGATTACCTGTGATCATCGGCTAACGAATCTCACCTAGGGGCGGACGGCCTTGGGTTTGGGCTTTCGCTTTGGCTGCACTCTTTCTCAGGGCATCTAAACGGGTCTCATAACGCTTACGCAGACGACGGTTGGGCGTTTGTTCAATTAGGGTTTTAAAGGCACTGCCTAGGCTCTTGTAGGCGTTGGGGAGAGAATAACCGAAACGGGTGGCCAAGGCGATCGCTTTTTCATCGGCTTCGATCGCTTCTTTGAGAATTTTATCGCCATTATTTTTGCGCCAGAGACGATAACCGGAAATCCCACATAATCCCATAGCCAAAAGCAATAATAACCCGTCCTGTACCCATAATTCCCCCACCGCACCACCTAAGCCAATAGCGAGGGCGGCCATTTCCCAGCCTTCCCGAGGAATACTATCATTTTGAATCCTGGCGACTTCATGCCAAAAGAGCAAATTACGCTGATCGATGGCTAAATTTTCCCATTTTGCCAAATCTATCTGAATTTCTACCTCATCTCTGCCAATTTCTTCACAACGGATCAGGGGGGGATTAACCTCTGTGGAACCTTCTACCGTTACCCAACTTTGTAATTCTGGAGGTAGTAGGGTTTTTAGGCGCCGAAGTTCGCTCATTTCGGCTCGTGCAGAGGAGGCCGCATAAGATGTCATAGATTTTTTACCTATTCTCTACCAATGACGATGATTTCTATTTTCGATCATAGCGGTCTTTTTTGTGATCTTGGCAGCTTTTGGCCCTAGAGAGCATTTTCAGTGATCAGTAAACAGTGATGGAAGTGGGAAGTGGGGAAGTGGGGAAGTGGGGAAGTGGGGAAGTGGGAAGAAACCATCCATAACTGGGTTTTTAAAGTTCGATTGGGAGTCAATCATACTAAGTAGGTGGGTGTTAAAAATTGTCAGATACCCCCCTTATTAAGGGGGGATTAAGGGCGGATCAGCACCCCCCTTATCAAGGGGGGATTAAGGGGGGATCAAAGACAAAATCTCTCTTCTATTTACTTATTAAATAGACTGTAACTTGTGCTGGCTAATGCTCAAATATATCTTTGTATTGCTGTAAATCTAAAGCGGTGAAGATGGGGATACAACTAAAGCATTTTTGGGCTAATTCCCATCTTTCTTCCCTTTGCATCATCACCATCAATTTATCTCGCACTGACAGTAAATAGCGCACATCGTTAGCAGCATAACTCAGTTGTTGTGGGGTGAGATTAGCGGCATTTCCCCAATCAGAACTCTGAGCGGTTTTGTCTAATTCTATGCCTTCCAATTCCTGCACGAGACTTTTTAAACCGTGACTGCTGGTATAAGTCCGAGCCAGTTTACTGGCGATTTTGGTGCAGAAAATCGGTTGAGTGGCAATGGCAAAAGTATGGGACAGTTGAGCCACATCAAAACGGGCGAAATGAAAGACTTTTTCTATCCGCTCATCCTCCATGACCTTTTTGAGATTAGGAGCCTCTGTTTGCCCCCTAAAAACCCGAATAGCGGTGACAAAACCACTGGGATCACAGAGTTGAATTAAACACAGTCGATCGCGCCCCGGTATTAATCCCATAGTTTCTGTATCTACAGCGATCGAATTAACCCCTAGATAACGGGATAATAGGTCATCGCTTAAATCTCGATCGCACACTTGAAAATTGTCTAAGTTCATATAGTTAGAAGATAGGAGACAGGAGACAGGAGACAGGAGGGAAATTTGTAATGCTTTTGCCTATCGCACGACTGCCTTTATTTCCCTGATAAGTAGTTGGACAAAAGTAAAGTTAACTGTGGGGTAAGGAGTCGGTCGTCAGTAAGAATTGCGGCAATTTACATTTCTTAAGATAGACCACAGAATTTATGTCCGACTACTTAAATGATAACTGATAACTGATGTTAAAAACTGGTAATTAAATTTAAGTATCATCGGGGGGATTTTGTCAACGCTTTTTAACAAAAAGTTGTGTAAAATAATATTCACCAACATTATTTTTAGCGATACCGATACCGGTGAGATTATAATCACCAACCATATTTTTTTGATGACCAGGACTATTAATCCAACCCTTGACGGCAACAGCAACAGGGTCAGGATATCCCTTCATAAAAGCCAAGTTTTCGCCCATTTTTTCTAAAGGGATCATCCTTTGTACTGCCTTGACTCTTCCCTCAAAACCATCATGACTAAAAGGAGCCTGTTTATTGGCCATTTTTTGACTAAATAAGCGAGCTTCATGACTAACGCGAGCATCGAGACGTAGGGGCGGTAAATTTTGAGAAATTCGGTAGCGATTAACTTGATAATTAGTATTTTGTTCGAGGGTAATAAAAAAAGATTGATTCCCGATAAGATCGTAGCTAAGGGAATTAGTAGAAACAGGAGCGGATTGACGTTTTAGAAATATTTGAGTAAAGTACAATTTTCCTTGATTATCCGTCGCTACTCCAATCCCGGTACTATCAAAATCTCCCTCCATATTTTTCCGATGACCTTGACTTTTAATCCAGCCATCCACAGCAATCATTACCTGGTCATCATAACCTTGATTAACTGCCACATTTTCCCCCACCGCTTCATAGGGAACCGAAACACCAATAGTTTGCGCTCTTTTGTCAAAATCTTGATGACTAAAAGGAACTAAACCCGCGGCCATACGTTGGCTATGTAATCTTGCCTGTTGCGAAATTGCCCGATTTAACAGTAGGGGAGATAAATTGCGAGATAGACGATAGCGATTGACCTGTTGATAGATTTTATTCTCTAAAACAAGTAAAGTTGCCGCATCTAAAGGAGAGGGAGAAGGAGCGGGAGAGAAAGATGGCACGAGTTCCGTAAAAGAGCTATAGTTTAAGGCACTACAGGCCATTAAACTTGTCGATACAAGCATCAAAATTCCTAACCGATAAGGTTTCTTAAAAAAACTTTTCATCAAAAAAATTGGGTCTGAAACCCCGCCGTTCTAGGTTGCATTTACTGTTAAATACTAGCGCATTTACAGGATATATGCCAGAATGTCATAGCATTTTTCTAAAGTAATGACAGAGATAGTGAATTTCCCTCACCCCCAGAAAGGGAGAGGAGCGGGGGTGAGGGACACGAATAAAGAAAAATGGCATAAGGCAGCTGGGAAACCCCCCCCAGGGATCGCAAGCAGAAACCCAAATGGTCAGGTTTGGAAATCACCGTCCGGCCCCGGGGGTGAGGATATCAACTTTTTGGTGCCAGGGTCAAGACTTGTTAAGATCGATCAAGCCGCTCGCTCAAATTTATCACTCCTGTGGCTCTCATTTATGGTAATCGACTTTCTGCCCTTCACTATCAATATTTCCCCGGCCTTTATTGCCGGTAGCTGTCTCTGGTCTTTAGCATTGTATCTGGGGTTAGCTGGGGTGCGAAATTGGTTTATAGAAATTTTCTATCGCTGGTTTAATTTTGCCGAGCGTTTCCTCTATACTTCCCTAGAGGAGTTTGAAAAAACTCGCGTCGCCAGAGAATCCCAAAATGCTTTTTATGCCTCTATCTTTAGTATTATTCCCTTTCTCATTCTCGGCGGTTTCTCCGATTGGTTAATCGAGATTAGTTTAGGAAAAAGTTGGCCGATTAGTGTCGGTATTCTCGCCTGTGTTGCCTGTGGTGTCTATGAATTAGTACGGCAGGACGGCAGCGGTAATCAGTAAACAACGGTCAATTAAGCTGTTAACTATCTCAATTACTCCTTAAGACGCTACTGGAGTGGCAAGTTAGTCGATTTTAACCCTTGACTAGCGCTCAATCTTTTCCTTCCAGACGATTTTTATGTTTATTAAGGGTCTTTTGTAGTAAATTCAAAACCTCATTAGCAATCTCAATAACTTGATGGGTTCCAAAACCGGCCTGAGTTAATTCTTTAAAAAAAGCCTTAGCGACAATTTTGGCTAATTTCGGGGGATAAGGAGGGACAGCGATCAAATGTTCGGACTGAATTTCTGCTATTTCTCTAGTCACTGCCATCGCCACAAAACGAGATTTTAACATCCCTTGCAAATGAAAAATTTGCAGGGATTGGGCAGCCTGTTGAGCGAATAACTGCAAGATTTCTAAATCTAATGGTTCAAAATGTTTTTTGTCTAGGGGAAAACTGAGATTAATTACTCCGATTACCTGCTCGTTTAGGATAATCGGTACGGATATAAAACTATTATTATTTGATTTTTTGGGATAAGGGGCTGCACTGGAAAATGGCGATCGAGTGATATCCTTAATTAGTAAAGGTTTTCCTGTGGCCGCTACACTGTCGGCAATAACTTGATCGAGTTTAATTATTTCTTGATCAGCCAAAGGTGATAGATCATCATAATGGGCAAAAACTTCTAGATAATCGGTAATTTCCCCTTTTGATTCCTGTGGAGAGCTTAACATAATTGAACAGTGCCGCGCTCGCAATTGATGAGCGCTCATACTAGCTATTTTCCGAAAAATATCTTCGAGATTTTCCTCGACATTCAAGACAAGAGACAGAGCCGTTAATTTGGGGTTAAAATTATCCATGTATTCAATCACTTATTCAGTCCGAGTTTAGGCTTTCAGGGTGAGGGTGACATTCCCCATATCCCTGTTTGTCTGAGTCTATAGCTTGCCATAGCATCTCATGGAAGGGCTTTTTTACTCGCTAACTGCTCTATTGTAGATGTGCTGAAAAACTTCTGTGTGTCTCTTGTGTTTTGTCTTCCCTCTAGCTACTCTGATCTAGTAGGTCAGAGGAGTTTAACCTCACTGGAGTGAAAGATGGTGCGTTTTCTCTGGGCAATTTTGGCCGGTGTGGGGATGGGGTTAACAGTAGCGCCGGTTTCTTGGTGGTTACTCGCTTGGATTTCTCTCGTCCCCCTGTGGATTGTTGTGAGATTAGCGGAAAAATCCCTAAAAAAACCGCTTTTATACGGTTTTGGCTGGGGTTTTGCCTACCATGGTCTGGCTTTATTCTGGATCACGGGAATTCACCCGATGACGTGGATGGGTGTCCCCTGGTTAGCGAGTTTGTTAATTGCCCTGTTTTGTTGGTTGTTTATCACTTTTTGGGGAACGGCGATCGTGCTAACTTGGACGTTAGTTATGTTTTATGTCAACAAAAGTGTTAATCAGTCATCTTTTCGCGATGCCCTCCTACGGGTTTTCATCGGCACTGCCCTCTGGTGTGGGTTAGAATTTCTCTGGAGTCAATCCCCTCTCTGGTGGACTACCCTTGCTTATAGCCAAAGTCCCCATAATTTATTGATTCTGCAATTGGGCAAATTATCGGGTTTTACGACGGTAACGGCGGCAATTGTAGCAGTTAATGGTTTAATCGCCGAAAGCTTGCTCCTAATCCGTCAATCGCGGCAAAATCTCGCTTTTCTCTCTTTACCCCTCCTTATTTGTTTTAGCCTCCATCTCTGGGGATGGAACACATACCATAAACCGATCGAAAAGTCAAGGGATTTAGGGATAAAAATTGGCGTCATTCAGGGCAATATTCCCAACACGATTAAACTTTCGCCCCTAGGATTTCAAAGGGCGATCGAAGGTTACACCTCTGGTTATCAAATTCTCGCTGATCGAGGAGTAGATGCCGTCTTAACTCCTGAAACCGCCTTACCCTACTATTGGGAGAACTTAGTCAATAATAGCTCGATTTATTCGGCAATTTTAGCCAAAAAAACGCCGATCTGGTTAGGTGCATTTGGCAAGGTGGACAAGGGGTATAACAATAGTCTCTTGACCATTGATGGCGAGGGACAGGTGATTAGTCGGTATGATAAAGTAATTCTCGTGCCTTTAGGCGAATACGTTCCTTTTCAGGAAATTTTGGGCGGAATTGTTGATCGCCTTTCTCCCTTGCAAGCGCATTTAATCCAGGGAAATCCTGATCAAATTATTGACAGCCCTTTCGGTAAAATAATTGTGGGCATTTGTTACGAGTCGGCTTTTTCCGAACATTTTCGCCGTCAAACTGCTAGGGGAGGCGAATTTATTATTACCGCTTCTAATAACGCCCATTATAGCCACGCCATGCCCGCTCAACACCATGCTCAGGATACCATGCGAGCGATCGAAACCGATCGATGGATGGCCCGGGCCACCAATACAGGTTATTCTGCTTTTGTCGATCCCCACGGTAATCACCTTTGGCTATCGGATTTAGATAAATATCAAATCCATAGCGAAACAATTTATCGACGGGATACGAGAACTTTATATGTGCGCTGGGGAGATTGGTTAACTAAAGTTTTAATCATTACTGCCGGACTAGCTTGGCTCTGGAGAGCTTGGGATTAAGGTGACAGTGCTATACTTTTTCCTGAATGAACTGTATAAATAACCTAAGTTTTTGATGCAATGAAAGAGCAATTTGTCAAGTGGTTGAATAGAATCTTAATATTTGATGTGTTTTTAGTAATAGCGGGCTTTCTCTGGTTTGCCCTGGCTGTTATCGGTGAATCCACGGGAATTCCCCTAGGATTTAAACTTTTTCAGCGTCTTTGGCTGCCCTTATTCAATCCTGCTATTAGTATTTTAATTGCGGGGGCGATTTTCAGCTGGGCAATTAATCAAATTCAAGAACGCTTGTCCCCTAAATAGTAGGGTTGATTCATGAATCAACCCTACCTTATCAAGGAGGGCAGGGGGGATCGAACCTAAAATCCATTTTTAATTTAATTATAACCAGCTACTTAGATGATAAAAATCGGGGTTGAAACATTTTCAACCCCGAAAAAAGCCATTTTTGAGGGGATTAACCCACTGGTTGTAACTGTAATTGCGAGAGAATATCGCTTTGCTCAGAGCGCTGATGACTAGAGACTGTCACCACAGCTTCAGCAGTTACATCTAATATCGCATGGTCTCCAGAATTGACTTTTCCCGATAACATCGCGACCGCTAAACTATCCTCTAAGCGTCGAGTTAAAGCACGACGTAAAGGCCGCGCACCGTAGCTAGGATCATAACCCTCATTGATGACCAAATCCTTAAAAGCGGCGGTAACTTCCACAGAAATGCCTTTTTCTGTCAATTGTTTGGCTAGATCCGCGATCAGAATATCGGCAATCTGGGTAACTTCTTCGCGAGTTAACTGTCGGAAAACAATGATTTCATCGAGACGGTTGAGAAATTCGGGACGGAAATATTGTTTTAACTCCTCTGTCACCCGATTAGAAATCTGTTGGTAACGGGATTGAGCAAAATCGTCAGCAATCTCGAATCCTAAGCTATTACCGCCTTTTTCGATGACTTTTGAGCCAATATTCGAGGTCATGATAATTAGGGTATTCTTAAAGTCCACCCGACGACCTTGGGAATCGGTCAAATGACCATCTTCTAACAGTTGCAGGAGAAGATTAAAAACATCGGGATGTGCTTTCTCGATTTCGTCAAACAAAACCACTCTATAGGGTTGACGACGCACTGCTTCCGTTAACTGACCGCCTTCATTGTAACCGATGTATCCGGGAGGCGCACCAATTAACTTAGAAACCGTGTGGGATTCCATAAATTCCGACATATCTAGGCGAATCATACTGGATTCCGAGCCAAAGAGCAACTTAGCTAAGGCTTTCGTTAATTCAGTTTTACCGACTCCCGTGGGACCGGCAAAAATAAACGAGGCAATCGGACGATTAGGATTCTTTAAATTTACTCGCGCTCGACGAATAGCACGAGAAACGGCATTTACTGCCTCCTGTTGGCCAATAATCCGCTCGTGCAGTTGATATTCCAGATTTAAGAGCGATTCCGACTCAGTTTCAGTTAATTGGGTAACGGGAATACCTGTCCAAGCGGCGACAATTTGGGCAATTTCCTCCGCATCCACCACTGGAATTAAAGATTCGGGGTTAATTAGGGGTGATTCTTCCCTAACCTCCGCAGGACTTGTACTTTGCAGGGAATAGCGTAGATGGGTGCGGGATCCCGCTTCATCGAGAAGATCGATCGCTTTGTCCGGTAAAAAGCGATCATTGATATAGCGCGAGGATAGATTAACGGCAGCTTCGATCGCTTTTTGAGCGTATTTTACCTGATGGAAATCCTCGTAGGTGGCTTTTAAACCCCGTAAAATCTCGATCGCCTGCTCTTTAGTTGGTTCTCCCACCATAACTGGCTGAAAACGTCTTTCTAGAGCCGCATCTCGCTCAATATGCCGTTTATACTCATCGAGAGTTGTTGCCCCTAAACACTGTAACTCCCCGCGAGCTAAAGCAGGTTTAAGCAAGTTAGAAGCATCCATGGCTCCTCCCATGCTACCAGCACCCACAAGAGTGTGAATTTCATCAATAAACAGGATAATATTGCCCGATTTGCGAACTTCCTCCACAACACCCTTTAAACGTTCCTCAAAATCGCCGCGAAAACGGGTTCCCGCCAGTAAAGACCCCATATCGAGGGCAATTACCTGTTTATCCTGCAAAAGTTCGGGAATATCGCCATTATGGATGCGTTGTGCTAACCCTTCAGCGATCGCTGTTTTGCCCACCCCCGGCTCACCCAGTAAAATCGGGTTACTTTTGGTACGACGGCCTAAAATTTGGACAACTCGCTCGATTTCTGGCTCTCTACCGATTACAGGGTCAATTTTGCCATTTTTGACCTCTTGGCTTAAATTGCGACCATATTGGGCTAAAATCCCGCCTTGGGGAGCATTTTTCTGGTCTTCATAGTCACTCTTTGCCGTGAAGCGACCACTAGCGACTTTTTCCCCGGCATTTTTAATTAAAAGGCCGCGAAGTTTGATCAAATCAACACCCTGCATAATTAAAATTTTAGCGGCTAGGGATTCGGGATCGGCGGTGATAGCGAGTAATAGATGTTCAGGTGCGATCGCCTGTTCCCCTAATTGTCGAGCTTCCTGAAATGCTTGCTCGAACATCTTTTTCGCTTTCGGGGTAAAAGGGATATTAACGGGACTGTAACCGGTGCCGCGGCCGGTCATTCCTTCAATCAGGCGGCGACTTTCGTGCAGGGTAACTTTTAAATCCTTGAGAATCAAGGCTGCGGTGGCGGTGGCTTCTCCTATCAATCCTAAGAGCAAATGCTCCGTACCGACGACACTGTGACCGGTACGACGGGCTTCCTCTTGGGCGAACATCACCGCTTTGATAGCTTTCTGGTTAAAGTATTCAAACATGATCGACGGCTTCCTGGCTACTGGGCTTCACCTGTTACTGTAACGTTTTCTTTACATTAGCCGGAAGGGTGATATCCGTATCAGTAGGGTGGGTTAGGGGACAGGAGTGGGAATTATGAATTATGAATTATGAAGTGGGGTGATGGGGGAGTGGGGAGACCACTTCGTGCGCCTTGCGGGGGGAGACCACTTCGTGCGCGTTGCGGGGGGAGACCACTTCGTGCGCCTTGCGGGGGGAGATGATCGTAACGAATTTGCAGGTTCAGCCGGAAATATGGGGAAACTTGCCAATATTTCGCCAATCGAAGGGCGGTACTCCCAGTAATTTCTGGGCGACCGTTGAAGATCTCATTAATCCGATTGATGTACCATATAAGGTACGATAACTGAGAAGGTAAGGATTGAAAAGGCTGCCAGCCAAGTTTTTTCGAGCCGAAGCTGGGTCGGAGCCAGTCAAAGATTGGTGGAAAACCCTCGGCCGTGAAGATTGCCGGATTATTGGCAGCGATATCAAGGACGTAGAGTTTAGCTTTCCCATCGGCTGCCCCTGTGCCGTTCACTTTCCGGTTATCAAGACTTATGGGAGGTGCGGAGTAGGGGCAATTCATGAATTGCCCCTACGGGCAGACGCATCACGCGGGTCATCTTTTACATCAGCCGAGGGGAGATGATTCTGCCGCACGGCAACATCGGCGAAGTCCCAAAAACCCCAAAACGGGAAATCTAGTAGGGGCGAACGGCCGTTCGCCCCTACTAGCGCAAGAAGGAACAGGAAAAATATGACCGCTAACCCCCATACTGGCTCCGATTTCGATGCTTTTCTCAAAGAAGAAGGTCTTGAGGAGGACTGTAGTGCGGTGGCACTCAAACGGGTGCGGTTGCGGCAGTTGGCTGAGGAGATGAAACGGATCTCTCTGACGAAAACGGAGATGGCGGCGCGGATGCAGACCAGTCGAGCGCAACTTGACCGCCTCCTCGACCCGGAAAAGACGGGCGTTTCTCTCGATACTATCCAACGGGCGGCTTCTGTGGTGGGCCGCCAATTGCGAATCGAGTTGCTCTGAGGGAAGTCAGAAAGTTCGGAGTGCCACAGATGAAATTACCCAACGGGGAACTGGCAGAAATCTCGATGGAAAAACTGATTGGCTATTGCTTAAATCCAGAACATTCCAGAGGAAAAAATCAAGCCAGAGTCTTTCGCTCTCGTCTAGGAATAACTGCCGAGAACGCTGAGGTTTTGCGATCGCTCATCTCACAGGCTGCCCTGGAGGGGGTTAATCACAGAAACCAAAAACCTAACTAATACTATCCAAAATTACTCATGACTTATGCTATAATAGTTTTATGAGTAAGTTGACCATATCAGAAGCGGCTAAATTAAAAGGTGTAAGCGTATCGACATTAAGACGTTGGGAGTCTGAAGGTAAACTAATACCAGAAAGAACTGCTAACGGGCATCGACGTTATACCGTCTCTCAGTTGCTTGGAGTAAAAGAGAATCTTTCCTATACTGTTGGCTATTGTCGCGTTTCTAGTCATGATCAAAAGAAAGATTTAGAACGTCAAAAAGAAGTTGTCGAATTGTTTTGCGCTCAAAACGGTTGGCAAGTTGAAATTATAGACGACTTAGGTTCAGGACTTAACTACAACAAAAAAGGATTAAAGCGATTAATTCGGTTGATTGTTGATAGTAAAGTAGAGAGATTGGTCTTAACTCATAAGGATAGATTACTTAGATTTGGTAGTGAACTAATCTTTAGTCTGTGTGAGCAATTCGGAACTGAAGTTGTCATTATCAATCGAACTGAAGACAGTACATTTGAGGAGGATTTAGCGCCAGATGTCTTAGAAATTATTACGGTATTTTCCGCTAGATTGTATGGCTCTAGAAGCCATAAAAATAGAAAAATCGTAGAGGAGTTAAGAGACGTTGCTACTAGGATTCAAGACTGAGTTAAAACTAAATAATCAACAACGCTCATTATTAGCCCAACACGCAGGAACCGCACGTCATGCTTGGAATTGGGGTTTGGCTTTAACCAAGCAAATTTTAGACCATAATCAAGCTAACCCTGATGAAAAAATCAAGTTTCCTACGGCTATTGACCGACCTGAATGGTTGGTAGCATTGGTAAAATCAGAGCATGATTGGTATTACCAAGTGTCTAAATGCGCTCCCCAATGGGCGTTAAGAGCTTTATCCGATGCTTGGAAAAGATGCTTCAAGAAGATAGCTAAACCACCAAATTTCAAGAAGAAAGGTAAACAGGATAGTTTCACTTTAGATGGGAGCATTAAAATTGCCCATCAAAAGATAAAAGTTCCTGTGATTGGTTGGGTAAAAACTTACGAGCGGCTACCTGATGGATACCAGCCAAAATCTGTCACTATTAGTAAAAAAGCTAATAGGTGGTTTATTAGTTTTAAGATGGAAGTTGAACAGCAAACAACCAATAAAACTCATGATGTAGTTGGTTGTGATCTGGGAATTAAATCTTTGGCTACTTTATCGACAGGTGAAACGTTTGAAGGCTCTAAAAGTTATCGTAAATACGAAAAACAATTAGCCAGACTTCAATACTTGAACCGACATAAGGTAAAAGGTTCAAATAATTGGAACAAAGCCCAACGGCAAATAGCTAAACTTCATTTTAAAATAGCTAATATCCGTAAAGATACGTTACATAAACTCACCACTTATTTAGCCAAGAACCACGGCCAGATAGTAATTGAGGATTTAAACGTGTCTGGGATGATGGCTAATCACAAATTAGCTAAAGCCGTTCAGGATATGGGTTTTTACGAGTTCCGAAGACAACTTGATTATAAAACTCAGTTGTATGGTTCGGAATTAATCATAGCCGATAGGTGGTTTCCTAGCAGTAAAACCTGTTCCAATTGTGGGTACAAAAAAGAGTCTCTATCTTTAACTGAAAGAGTTTTTGAGTGTGAGCAATGCCATGTAGTTTGCGGTCGAGACTTGAACGCTAGTCTAAATCTAGCTTCTTTGGCGGTGAGTTCCACCGTGTCAGCTTGGGTCGTAGATAGTGCCGACACTACTACAGTGAAGCAGGAAGTTAACGTCAAATTTGCTCATGAGTAGATTTGAGTAAGTTTAACAGAACGGAAGTTGTGCAACAAGCGGTCACGGAATTCGGCCAGCAGTTTAAAGTGGATTGGACGATACCAGAACGGGAAGGAACACAACTGCGAACTATCTGGGAAATCGGCTTAATTAATCCCAACCCTCGCCTAATTTCTGCCTTTATCAAGTGAAGTACCATGAAAGACATCAAACTCTTAGATACGGTTGCCATCCTCAACTCCGTCCCTCGGGAGCGATTGACTTTAGTTGAATTAGATTATGAAGCTGTCCCCAGCTTGCCAAGCGGACAGGTGGGAACAGTGGTTGAGGTGTATGAAAAAGGTTCGCGCTATCAATATTTAGTGGAATTTTCTGACAGTCAGGGGCGGGAATATGCGATGGCTATTCTGCCAGGCGATGAGCTTCTGGTCTTGCATTATGAACTGGAGGCGGCGTGAATTCTGCTTAAGGGAAAACGCTATGGCTCAAGTAGCGGTTAGCGAAATTTTGAACCCTATTATCGAATCTGACACACCGCGCCACAATCCCTCACGGAAGGCGATAGGTCGCCTGAGAAGCAGTAAAACAGGGGAAAATACCTGAAACTCTTTCCCCTGTGAATCGCTAGTTAGGGAGAGGAATGTAAAGATTTGTAAATTGTAGCTTTTGATACAGTTGTGGGGGGGGGAGTGTGTATAGTTTTGTTGTCCGCCATTGGGGTTGGGTGGGGCTGTTGCTTGACCTGGCTGCGAAGAAGCGCTCGCACTACCCGCAATTTCAACAATGGCATGGGCAAGGATGCGCGAGTCTATCTCGATTCGATAGAAACACTACTAAAAAGATTAATATTCATTATGGGTTGGAGAAATTCACTTTTACTAACATTGTTGATTTTGGTTGTTGGCATTGGTCTTGGAGCGATTACAGGAGGTCCTATAATGCGTGGAATTGTCTTCTGGACAGCACTTTGGGCAGCAAGTGATTCCCATAGAATAGAAATTCATAAGTATAAAATTACAGGATCATTCGTACCATCATTTGGTAATTCATGGTCAGTTTTTTTGTTTGTATTGCTCCTTTGGGTGTATTGTTTTCCTGCCTATTTGATTATTAGAGGAAAGATTCTTAAAGGTATAATTCCTTTAAGAAACGAAGACGAATAAGGCTACTAATGAATCCAGACTAACTCCCCTCTCCTGCTCCCAGAGGGGTTGGGGGAGAGGTCAAATCATCAAACCATTATCTATCTACGAGTTGCTCATCGCCAAGAAATTTATAAAATTTTCCCTTAGTGCGATCACATGATCTTGTATGGTATTTTCTTCAAACGCCAACTAAAACCCTCCCAATCCACCGAAAAAGAAACCACAAAAGTAGGCTAAATTGCTTCTAAAAATACCATAAATGCCCCCTTGATTCAGTCAGACCAAGTTTAGAGTAAAACTCGTAGGTTGGGTTGACACAAGGAAACCCAACAACTTCCCGGAATATTTTCACAATCTTGGTTGGGTTTCGCCTTTTGAGCCGATTGGTAATACCTGCTCAATAATAATAGCTCAATCCAACCCACGGCTAGAGCGTCTGAGGGAATGCTAGATTTGACCATGACAGTAACTCAGCAGACAAACTACCATCAGGATTTTGGCATGAAAATTCATGGCTTGAGCGGACTAAAACTTTAATCTTTTCTCAATCTTTCTAACAGTTCAGAGCGGGATAAATTCACTAAAGAAAGAAGTAACCCGGTGCGTTCTGAGATGGGAAGTTGGGCAATCTGTTCAACTAGACCAGACAATTCCGAATCTAGGGTTCCAAACCGCCCTTCCAGAAGACTAGCTATCAGGGAGAGTTGTCCCTCTAAAGTGCCTTCTTGCTTCCAGTCTTCCCGTTGTTGTAAATAAGCTGGCGATAAGTTCATGATGTCCTCCTGTTCCTCTGTACTTAAATTATCTCTCAACTCTAAGTTCTTGCGCCAGTTCGCTAAGATTTCTAATAAATTATCTCGAAAAGGGTTGCGTTCGGGAAGTTGAACTAACTCTTCAACTGCTCGTTTCTGTGTTCCTGCTTTTCCCAATACTCTCAACCATAAAGTGTCTTCATTCACTGGTAATTGATGAATGGCAACGATTGCCACTTTGAGGAAGTCAGCTAAAAAGTAAACCCCTTTCAACCAATTCCTCTCATCGCTGTCAGCCCTGAATCCTTGAATCATTCTAGCTGAAAAGGTGGGGGTGAGAATCCATAAAACTGGCAATTCTGCGACCGTCAGAGTTTTGTTTGCCCGTTTCGCCTTTCTTAACAGGTCATTATGAACAGTATATAACTTTGATATACAACTGCGAATCTCTATTTCTGAGGGCGGGTTACGGAAAGGTTCAAACAAACAGGAAGTCGCCGCCATTTTTCCGAGTAAACCTAAAGGGAGTTCGGTCCTTGATGGTGAACTGGCCGGTTCAAACCAGACATCTATTTCTTGAACCTCACTTTTCACTTTCTTACTCTTTTTTATGGTTCCTAGAGGCGCTAACAGTTCCTCTAAATATTCCTTGGCAAATTGGTCGTGAATTTGGCGGGTCATTCTCGGAGATGACTGAGAATATAAAGGGGGATAAACTATCCTATTATATCATTAATTAAAAAGGAATTCAATCGACAACATTGATCCATGACTAGGAATCAAATTGACTAAGAGAGGAACGTCTTTTAAAAGGAATTAGTTTTTTGATTAATTCAGGTGTAATTAAGCCTTGCGGATAAAAAATTGTTCCCAAAACGATTAAAATTCCAAAAATAATCAAACGACCATCGCGCAAGAAATTCCCTAACCAAATTGGTAAACCATTCACGCCGCCGAGGGCGCGTAAAACTTCGGGCAAAGCAGTTAAAACAATGCCTCCCACCACCGGCCCGACAAAAGTTCTTGAACCACCAATTAAAACGAAAGCCAGGAAAATAATACTAGAATCAAAGGTTCCTTGACGGGAATTCCAAGTATTGAGAAAATGGGCGCTTACCGCTCCCACAACTGCCGCTAAAACTGCCCCGAAAGTGAAGGATAAAACCTTGTGATAGGTGGGATTAATTCCCATGGCCGCAGCTGCCAATTCATCGGCACGAATGGCATTAAATGCCCGACCAATTTTGATGTTTTCTAACCGGTAGAGAAACAGCATAGTTAGGAATAAGAGGGGCAAGGCCAGCCAAAGGTAGGCTAATTGAGTAGTGAAGGGTTGGGGAATGGCGAAAATACCGACCGCACCGCCAGTTATCTCGAGATTAAGGGCAATAATTCTCAAAATTTCTACCCAGGCGATTGTGGCAATAGCTAAATAAATCCCTCGCAAACGGAGAACAGGAATACCTAAAACTATGGCTAATATTCCTGAAATAATGCCAGCAATTAACATTTCTAAAAATACCAAAGCCAGGGGATAATTGCTACCAGTATTAGTAAAAACTTTCGTGGAAAGAATGGCGGCAACATAACCGCCTAAAGCGTAAAAACCAGGGGTTGCTAAGGATAATTGACCGGCCATTAAGGGCAGATAAATTGAAATGCCTAATATGGCTCCAAATATCATTGAAACAATTAAAAAACCATAGGTGTTAAAAAAATCAGCCATATTTTCAGTGAGCGGTTATTGGGTGCTTAAGTTAGGGGAGTCAATTAGCTAATTTTATCACCGTTCTCTCCCACCTCATTCTCCGGTAATTCTCGAAATTATCATAATTTTTTATGTGGCACTTTTCCTATATGGTAGCGTTCGCCACCTTAAAAGCAGACGGGATGATCGATGATGGGAAAAAGGTATCTTTCTTAACTTTGTCTGGGAAAAAATTCAGGGGAATTTATAAAACAGCAGGATTGGTTCCTCGGACTCCTACGGCTGAATTTCCCGATAAAATGGCAGTAGCGGGCGAAAAAGTCCTAGAAGCTGAGGATATTATCAATTTTACCCCAGAAGCGATCCATCAGGTGCAGGCGATCGGTGAAGAACCAGTAATGTGGTTTTAAACCTTTTCAATTCGATCCGCTCACTAATTAAGTAGCTGGTTATAATTAAATTAAAAATGGATTTTAGGTTCGATCCCCCCTGCCCCCCTTGATAAGGGGGGTGCCGATCCCCCCTTAGTGGGACTTAAACAAATTTCAAGCCCAAATAAAGCCTAAACTGGCTTTGTAAGCGGCAAACACATCCCGATTCTCGGTCAGCCACTCAAAGAAAC